>NZ_AWXL01000001.1:0-131784 GCF_000485845.1 Rickettsia gravesii BWI-1
TTCTTGAGCTTGAAAAAGAACTTGCAAATTTACACAAAAAGCAAGCAGCTTTAGTTTTTACATCCGGTTTTGTTGCAAATGATACAACGCTTGCAAGTCTTGCTAAAATCATACCGGATATAGTATTTTTCTCCGATGAGCTAAATCATGCATCAATAATTGCAGGGATTACAAGTTCAAGAGCCGAGAAATATATATATAGACATTTAGACGTTAAGCATCTAGAAGAGCTTTTACAATCAGTCGGTATTAATAGACCGAAAATTATTGCTTTTGAATCGGCTTACTCTATGGACGGTTTTTTCTCACCTATCAAAGATATAATCAACTTAGCCAAAAAATATAATGCTTTAACCTTTATCGATGAAGTTCATACGGTCGGTTTATACGGTAAACAGGGTGGCGGTATTGCCGAGCTTTTTAATTGTAGTGATCAAATCGATATTATTCAAGGGACGCTTGCCAAAGCATATGGTACTATCGGCGGTTATATCACTAGCAACCATAATTTAGTCGACGCTATAAGACTAACCGCTCCAGGGTTTATTTTCACTACTTCATTGCCGCCGGTAATTTCTACCGCTGCAACGCATAGTATTAGACATCTCAAAGAATCGAATGAAGAACGAATAAAACATCAAAAAGTAGTTACAAAACTTAAAAATTCTTTTGAACGTTTTAATATACCTTATTTGAAAAATGAAAGTCATATAGTGCCGATAATTATTGGTGATCCGATTAAAGCGGCGAAAGCCTCAAATATGCTCCTTAATGAATACGGTATTTACGTTCAACATATCAATTTTCCAACCGTACCGAGAGGTACGGAACGCCTCCGAATCATCCCAACCCCTGCCCATACCGACAAAATGATCAATGATTTATCTGTAGCTTTAGTGCAGATATTTGCCGAACTTGATATAGAATTATCTTCTGCTAAAGAATTTAACGAAGAAGTACGCTTAAATCTTATTGCTTAACGCCATTGTGAGGAAAATTACGCAGTAATTGACTAAGCAGTCTAATAACAAATGCTCTTAATGTCATTCCTGCGTGGCATTGTTGCGTGGATCGATTTTCCGTCATTACGAGAAGAATTACGTAGTAATTCGACGAAGCAATCCAGTAAAAAATTCTGTAAATCAGAATTTTTTTAATTATTTTTTTGGATTGCCACGTCGCTTCGCGCTTCGCAATGACGATTTGGCCTCTACGCAACAATGCTTTCAGTTGTTTAGCTCATAATGATATCTATCTTTGGTTAACAATGCCACAAATCTTATACCCAATTTATTTACTTGCTTTTGCTCCTAAATCATCTAGTTTATTGAAATATACTCTAAAAAAAGTAAGATATAACCCTTTAAATTCTTTTTAAAAAATAAAGGGTTACCCCATAAATACCTTATCTTTATATAATTTAAAAAATAGTTGTATTTTTATACCACTATAATATTAATTTTTTATTTCTATATAATTAATTTGTTTACTTTGAAGAATTTATAATTTATTTTTTCTGCAAAATTTCAATACAAAGCTGTAATTATTGAGCTTTTAAAGTTAACTCAGATAAAGAACAAACGAGCAATAACAAAAAAGAAAAAAGTACTTCTACAAAATCGACTACGGCTAGTCGCTTAGCTCATGACAATATCCATCTTTAATTTAGCAATGTTTAAAAAATAAAGTAATATGAATTTTAACTTAATATAATTACCGAATATGTCTTTTTTTGACCGCAAAACTGCAATTATTAAACTCTTAAAACTCATGCCGGCAAAGAGTTTACTGCTCTAAAATAGCAACCTGGCTAGTTGATACTTATCCTGAAGAAGCAAAGAAAAAAGAGGAAGCAAGCAATGATAAACGATTACTTAATGCTAAAAGCAAAGTAAGAAAGAGAAAAATTATTATCATGATTTATAGAAATGAATTGAATAAGCTATTGAACGCTATACAAAAAATAGAACCGAAAATTAAAATAACCAAGAGAGGACGCTGGTTTAGATATTATTATGTTAACAATATTAATAACATAATTAATCATGATAATAAATGCTATGAGATATTTGATCTTAAATCCGCAATTATTAAGTTTCTTAAGATTAATGCCGGAAAAGAATTTACTGCTTCCCAAATAGCCGTATGGATAGTTGAAACGTACTCTCAAGAGGCTGCTCGAAAAGTGCAAACAAGTAACGATAAGCTATTAATGAGCGTTAACAAGATAAGTAACACAAAAGCAATAGTGATACTTTTGTATAAAAATGAAATGAAGACGCTATTACCTACAACCATACCAAAAATAGATTTGACTAAATATTGTTATGTTAATAATACTAATAGAGCGGTTAATTATAATGAGGTCTATTATAATAAAAAATTTGACCGTAAAAATGCAGTTATTGAGTTCCTTAAAGCTCATCCAGGAAAAGAATTTAGTAATGCTCAAATAGCCACATGGATTGTTAATACTTATCCTGACAAAACAAAACGAAAAGTACAAACAAGCAACGACAAACGATTACTTAGCACTAAGAATAAAGTAGCAGAAAAAAATTATCATAATGATTTATAGACACGAATTAAACAGGTTATTACGTACTATATCAAACATCGAACCGAACATTAATACAATAAAAAAGGGAAATCGGGCTAAATATTGTTATATCCAAAATTATTAAAGCCCTTGAAAATTATAAGAAGCAGGAGCTTACTGCTATGGAAATGGCTCAATTGCTGTTAAGTGTTAACGCGAAATAATTAGTGATTGCAAAAATAGACGACTATATACCAGCAAAGGTGAGTTCTGCGAAACTCACAGTTAGCAATGCCTAATCCTGATGGGATTTTACAAAAACTATTGCATATTTCAGCTCTTTAGTTTATTTTGTTTATTTTGATTAGCAAACTATATACAGAATTAATGGATTATTAAAATGGGAATTACCGTATTAAAAAACGAAGGATTGGATTTTCATGCAAGAATTTCTACTCCTTTAAGTGAGATAGATGACGATATTCAAAAAGAATTACTTGATTTAACCCAAAAAGTTAAAATAGCAGGTTTTAGAGCCGGTAAAGTACCGGTTTCAATTGTTAAGAAAAAATACGGTACTTCCGTCAGGAATGATATAATAGAAAGAAGAATTAACCATTCAGTAAATCACGTTATTAAAGAGCATAATCTAAATATAATCGGTAGACCCAAAATTGAAGAATTACAAAACGAATCCGATAAAGCTTTAGAATTTACCGTAAAAATAGAGCTATTACCTAAAATTACTATTCCGGATTTAAAAAAAATCTCACTAGATCGTCCAAAATTAGAAGTAAACTCTAAAGATGTTGAAGAACAACTAGAAAAACTTGCCGCATTAACAAAAAATTATACTAAAGAAAGTAAAGCAAAAATAAAAGATGGAGATCAGGTTACTATTGATGCAATCGGGTACATCAAGGAGAAAGCTTTTGAGGACGGTAAATTAAATGATTTTAAGGTAATAATAGGTAGTAATGCACTTATTCCCGGTTTTGAGAAACAATTAATAGGTTCTAAAACAGGTAGTGAAGTAGATGTTAATGTTACTTTTCCTGAAAATTACCATGCTAAAGATTTAGCAGGTAAGGATGCTCGTTTTGTAGTACAAATTAAAGCAGTACATACTGCAGAACCTACCGTTATCGATGACGAATTTGCTAAAAAATTCCAAAGTAATAGCCTTGAAGAATTGCGTACACATTTTACGAAACAAATAGAAAATGAGTCGGAAGAAGCTATTAATACTATAATGAAAATGAACTTATTTGATAAGTTAGAAAAATTGTTAGATTTTGATGTACCGAAATCTTTATTAGAGCAAGAAAAAAATATTATAAAGTCCGGAGCCGATAAAAATGAACAAGATGAATCATTATTGAAAGATAAATCCTCTAAAGAAATAACAGCATATTATAATAAATTAGCCCTACGCCGTGTGCGAATAGGCTTATTACTTGCTGAATATGCAAAATCTAAAAATTTGCAATTAGAGCCTGATGATTTAAGAAAAGTTATTATGCAACAAGCACGTAATTTTCCTGGGCAGGAAAATATGATATTTGATTTTTATAAAAATAATCCTAAAGCAATTGAAGGACTTAAAGGTCCTGCCTTAGAAGATAAAGCTGTACAATATATATTTAATCACGAAATAAAGCTTAAAGAAAAGAAATATACTAAGGAAGAGCTAGAGAAATATCTAGAAGCAGAAGAGCAACGTATTACTTTAATTTAAAGTTTATTAATTGTCATTGCAAGGGGATATTATTGCGTGGATATCAAGTCGTCATTGCGAGCGAACTTTAGTGAGCGTGGCAATCTCAGAAATCCTCGCAGGCAATACCTAGTAGTATTACTCCTGATTTTTTATAGTCTCTAAAGCAAGTTTAACTATTTTATTTACTCCAGCATTAGTGTAGGTAGAGATAGGAAAAACTTCTTTATTAGTAACTTTCCGCAACTTATTTATTTTTTCCTGTATTTCCTCATCTGTGAGAACATCGTATTTATTAAGACATATGATTTCGATTTTATTTTTTAGATAATCGGAATATGATTCAAGCTCAAGACGTACTGTATTATAATCTGCAACTACATCATTACTAGAACCGTCTATTAAATGTATTAATACATTACATCTTTCTATATGCTTTAAGAATTTATCGCCAAGTCCATGACCTTGATGAGCCCCCTCAATTAAGCCAGGAATATCGGCTATGACAAACTCTTCGTCATCAACATATACCACTCCAAGATTCGGCACTAAAGTAGTAAAGGGATAATCGGCAATTTTAGGCTTGGCTGCCGTTACAACGGATAAAAAAGTAGATTTACCGGCATTTGGAAGCCCCACAAGCCCAACATCAGAGAGAAGTTTTAAACTTAAATGAATCCACATTTCTTTAGCAATTTCTCCTTCCGTACGCTTTCTTGGAGCTTGATTAACCGACGATTTGAAATGGCTGTTACCAAGACCGCCACTTCCTCCTTTAATTATTTCAAAGCTTTGATCATCCACAGTAAAATCATGCAATAATATATTGCCGTCCTCGGAAAAGATTTGAGTACCGATCGGAACATCAAGAACTAATGATTTTCCTGATTTACCGCTTCTATTTGAATCTTTACCGTTTTCGCCGTTTTCTGCGGTAAAATGCTGTTTATATCGATAATTTACTAGCGTATTAAGATGGTGATTACTCCTGAAAATAACACTACCGCCACGTCCACCATCACCACCGTCCGGTCCACCTCTGTCAATAAATTTCTCACGATGGAAACTAACACAACCATTGCCGCCGTTCCCACCTTTTATATATATTTTAACTTCATCAATAAAATGCATATGATTTATATTTTCAACGTCATTGCGAGGAGCGAAGCGACGTGGTAATCTCATCAAATCTCTTGAGATTGCTACGTTCCTTGCAGTCGCTCGCAATGACGACAATGTTTACCTCTCCCGAATACCCTTATACTCTCTATGTACATAACCGGTGTAAAGCTGTCTAGGTCTGCTGATTTTTTGTTCAGGATCTTCGTGCATTTCTTTCCATTGTGCCATCCAGCCTACGGTTCTTGCTATTGCAAAAAGTACCGTGAACATTTGCGACGGTATACCCATAGCTTTATAGATAATACCCGAATAAAAATCAACATTTGGATATAATTTTCTCTCAATAAAATATTCATCTTTAAGAGCGATAGCTTCAAGTTCTATTGCTATTTGTAAGAGCGGATTGTTGTCTAGCTGCCCGAGTTCCTTTAATACTTCTTTGCACGTTTTTTTAAGTACTGCGGCACGCGGGTCATAGTTTTTATATACACGATGACCAAAACCCATTAACCTAAATGGATCATTTTTATCCTTAGCTTTAGCTATGTATTTAGGAATATACTCAGAACTACCAATTTTTTTAAGCATATTTATTACCGCTTCATTAGCCCCGCCGTGAGCAGGTCCCCAAAGTGAGGCAATACCCGTGCTAATACAAGCAAAAGGGTTAGCTCCGGATGAACCAGCAATTCGGACTGTTGAAGTAGAAGCATTCTGCTCATGATCGGCATGTAGGATAAATATCTTATTAAGAGCATTTTTTATTATTGGATTTACTTTATATTTCGTACAAGGCGTTGCAAACATCATATGCAGAAAATTTTCGGTAAAATCTAACGAATTATCAGGATAAATAAACGGTTGTCCTATAGAATATTTATAAGACATTGCGGCGATGGTAGGTATCTTAGCAATCATTCTAATAGCGGTAAGTTCGTAATCTGCTTCCTTAAAATTCAATAAATCAGGATAAAATGCCGAAAGAGAACCGACAGCCGCAAGCATAATAGCCATAGGATGAGAAGAGCTACAAAAGGTTTGAAATAAATAGTGTAATCTTTCATTCACTAATGAATGATGAGCAACCTGTTTAGTGAAATTATTATACTGCTCGCCACTTGGTAGTTCTCCATAAATCAGTAAATAAGCCACTTCTAAAAAATCACTTTTCTCAGCTAAGTCTTTAATATCATATCCTCGATGCCGCAAGATTCCTTTATCACCGTCTATATAGGTGATAGTAGACTGACAAGAAGCAGTAGACATAAAACCCGGGTCGTAAGTAAAGCAATCGGCTTCCGCAGATACCATACTTATATCGATTACATCCTCACCGATACTTGCTTTAAGTATCGGTAATTTAAATATTTTTCCTCTGATTTTTAATTCAGCAAATTCTGAATCATTATTATTTTCATTGGTCATATGGATATACCTTATTTTTATACATCAGTAAGTATAACCCTAATTTAATAAAATTAGAAATGAATTATGATTTATTAGGATTTAAAAATTTTCTTTGATATCTTGCTCAACTTGCAAGGTTAATGAAAATTTAAAACGCACATGCTTCTACTTTCAACTACAAGCCTAAAGCGTTTAATAAAGATCCTATATTGTCGACACTTGGATTACCTTTGCTAGATAACATTCTATATATATGTTGTCTATTTATATGAGTTTCTTTAGAGATTTTTGCTATACCTCCTCTTGCTATAATGGCTTCTTTTAAAGTAGCCATTATAGCTCATTATTATGATCCACGAAATATTACTCTAACGCTTCATTAATATACCCTACTAATATTTCCTCATTTTGTAATTTTTCTTTTAAATAATCTGTAAACTTTCCATATAACACCCTCAATTTCGTTTATAAACTTCTTCTATTATTTCTAAGGCCTTTTTAATATCTTTGCCTTAAGTATCTTTATTACCTGCATTTAATAGCAGACTATCTGTTATAAAAATTGTATTTGTTTAGTGTTTTGCATATTAAGCTTAACTAGAGATGATTACACTGTCGCATATATACAACTAATTGTCCAGTAGAAAATTATTTTGAAAAGTACGTGAAGCTGTGAGTACTAGATTAATGTACAAGTTATGCAAGAAGTCTATTATTGACTAAATACTCCTTAATCTTGAGTAAATCATACCAAGAGGTGCGTTTTTGCATAGGTTGGCGGAGTAAATAGGCAGGATGAAAGATTGCCGTAGTTTGAATAGGAGCGGATAGATATTTATTGGTATAAAAATAATATTCTTGTCTAATTTTAGTAATACCCGAATTTTTTCCAAGTAAGCTAGTTGCAGCCGTGCTACCGACTAGAATAATTAGCTGCGGGTTAATAAGAGCAATATGCTTCTCGACAAAAGGTCTACAAATATCGACTTCTTCGAACGTCGGTTGTCTATTAGCAGGAGGACGCCAAAATACCGTATTAGTAATATAAGCGTTATTTTTTCGTGAAATTCCGATAGCGTGTAGCATATTATCAAGTAAATTGCCACTTTCGCCGTAAAAAGGTATTCCTTTCAAATCTTCGGTACTTCCCGGGGCTTCGCCTATTAACATAATTTTAGCTTCCAAATTACCGTCACCGAAAACCGTATTAGTAGCAAATTTCTTAAGTTCACAACCATTAAAATTTAGTAGAGATTCTTTTAGTTCTTCGATATTATTAGCTTTATCGGCAAGAGATCTTGCTAGGGTCATATTATCATGAACTTTATCATTCATATTGAATGTAGTTTCTTTTGTAGACATAAGTTTTACTTGTGGCTTTTCAGTTAGTTCAGTATTATTACGTACCTTTAATTGCGTTGGATGTTCATGGCAATAATATTCAACACCGATTGCACTTAACCATTTAAGCGTATTATTCATTATCTTAAATAAAATATGTTAAAATATTCCGTACCACACGAACTAAATGGCATAAGGCTTGATAAAGCTCTATCATCGCTTCTTGAAAATGTTTCAAGGAATCAAATCCAAAAAGCTATTAAAGATTCGCAAGTACTAGTTAATGATGTAATTATTTCTGATCCTGATGTTTTGGTCAAGGAGAATGATATTATATTATTTTCTTTTAAAGAACCTGAAGAGCTAAAAATTGCAGCAGCAAATGTAGCACTTGATATAATATATGAAGACGATGATTTGATAGTAATTAACAAAGCTGCAGGTATGACGGTACACCCGGGAGCAGGGCATCATGACGATACGCTTGTTAATGCTTTATTACATCATACAAAAAACTTATCGGATATCGGCTCATCAGAAAGACCCGGGATAGTACATCGTTTAGATAAAGACACTACGGGCTTGATGGTAGTTGCTAAAAATAATAAAGCACATATGCTACTTGCAAATCAGATAGAACAAAGGCAGGTAATACGGAAATATAAAGTGTTAGTGTGGGGAGTAATAAATCCGCTAGAAGGAGTCATTAAGAATAATATAGGTCGCAGCCGAAGCGATCGCCAAAAAATGACCATATTAAAATATGGCGGCAAAGAAGCCGTTACACATTATAAGACTCTAGAATTATTTTATAAAGGTAGTATTAGTATGGTGGGGTGCAAGCTTAGTACAGGTAGAACTCACCAAATTAGAGTACAGCTAAGCCATTTAAAGCATTCGGTAGTCGGCGACCAAACTTACGGCAATAACGACCGAAAAATTGCTCATTCTCCCCCTGAACTAAAAGCAAAATTAATTGATTTTAAACGTCAAGCCCTGCATTCTTGGTATTTAAGTTTTACTCATCCGACTAGTAATGAGATTATGGAATTTTCTTGTGAGTTGCCAAGGGATATGGAAGAGATAATTAATTTATAATTGACAAAATATTAATTTTTAAATATAATATTAAGGATTAATATTTAAAATGAAAAAAGCTAATGCTAAATTAGAAGAAGCCTTATATTCTATGGGAGAGGATATTTTAAACCTTAGAAAACAAAAAGCGAGCTTAGAAGAGATTTTTACTTTTCTGCAAGATTTAAGTACCGCCACAGACAAAATTATTTTCCTTAGATATATCAAATTATAGAGATTGGCCAGAAGTAAAAGATTTTATTTTAAAATTAGGTAATAATTTATCTTTTAAACCGCAATCTATAAAAATTGCTAGCTCTTCCCAATATAGTATAGAACATGAAATTAAAATTTCTGAATTCGTCAATGAAATTCTTTCTCTAAGATTAAAAACAGGCATAGATATTAATAATAGTACGTATATTGATGATGCAAATTATAGGAAAGAAATTTTATTAAAAAAATTTTTAGAAGAATTAAAAAAAAATGATTTTAATGAGCAAGAAGAACAATTAAATAAATTTATAAAAGTTGCATGCAAAGAAACAAAAGCACCTGATAATATAGACATGCAATATATGCAAGCTCTGCGGATTTTCTCTGAATTTGATTTCAGTAAAATAGATGAAAAATATTCTAATTTACAACATCTTTTTACAAAGCTATATAAAGCACAAGAAGTAAAATCAGAAACTTATCATTATGAAGTAGAAGATGATTTACATTTTTATGTGATAAACGTTAATGGAGTAAATGTAACTACTTGGCAAAATTTCTCAAAGAAACAGGGGGAGTTTATAAACCAGTCCGGGAAAAAAGAATATAGAAAAGCTTTTATGGGACTAGATGCTTTTGACTCTCTAGCATAGAATATCATGACCAAGATTTAACAGATGTATATGTAGTTTTTACCTATAATAAAGCATGGGAACAGAAAAGTAGTATTGATATACCATTGGTAGAAATGATTATAACTATGGCAACTTCCAAAACGCAAATTTTATTTCACATATAGGAATAACAAAAGCTCCAATATATGACTATAATAATACTAAAAAACATTCAAGTCTTTCGCTTAAACTTCATGGTTTTATTGCTAAATGTGCAGAGATTATTTATCCTAGCAAAAAAGAATATATGATTACTGTTCCAACAAAAAATATGACTCATATTATTATTAAAGAATATGAGAAAAAACAAATTTTAGATAAAATATATATAGGACATCAAGACACAAAAATACCGCAAGAATCTTTAGAGGAATCAAAATCTAAATATCAAAATACTAAGTGTACACGATATGAGGGACAAGAGTATAAGCATTATTTTAAAGCTTATTTAGAATATATTTTAAAAAATCAACAAGACATTTTAGGTGAGAAGAAAGCTCCCATAAAATTTACCGAAGCAGGATATGGTGCTTTTTCTGACTTTATTTTGTATGGGAAAAATAGTGAAGTACTAAATAAACTAACTGCTGACCAGATAAAAGGAGAGTTCGCTTGGTTTTGTACTAGTCCTTATTTATTAAAAAATCAACACGAACAAGAACCTTTAATCACTTGTGATTTAGAAACATTAGCAAATCTTAGCTTTAAAAATAGCTATATAGAACATGAATATTATTCAGAAATAATTGGTGATATAATAACATAAAACGGTTTATGAAAATAATTAAAATACCTAAAACCAAAAATTATCTTAAAATAGATATTATAACTCTATAGAACCCGAATATTATAAGAATAAATTTGATAATAATATATTTCGTGAATTTACTGAACTTAAAAAACGAGCACCGCTAGGTAGTGTAGATGAGATTTTAGAAATGAAAAATTTTGGCAGAAAATAAAACTTTCCATGCAATGTTCTATAAAGCAAGTTCTTAGTGACGCTACAGATAAATTAAATAAAATAGGTATTAGTTCGCCGCAATTAGAAGCACGAATTTTACTACAGCATGTTATAAATAAACCTATTGAGTATTTACTTATTAATCTTGATGAGCAGTTAAATGAAGCCGAGATAGAAGCTTTTGAAAAACTGTTAGAGAGAAGATTAAAGCATGAACCGATAGTATATATTACAGGTGTTAAAGAATTTTACTCACGTGAATTTATTGTTAATAAACATGTATTAATTCCAAGAAGCGATACTGAAGTTTTGGTGGATGTTGTATTTCAATGTCATCCCCGCGAAAGCGGGAATGACAAATTAAATATCCTAGAACTTGGCACAGGTAGCGGCTGCATTGCTATCAGTCTATTATGCGAGTTACCGAATGCTAATGTAATTGCGACCGATATAAGTCTTGATGCTATAGAAATTATCAAAAGTAATGCGGCAAAATATGAGGTAACGGATCGCATTCAGATTATTCACAGTAATTGGTTTGAGAATATTGAAACTCAGAAATTTGATTTTATCGTTAGCAACCCGCCATATATAGCTCACAGCGAAAAATCAGAGATGGCAATTGAAACAATCAATTATGAACCGTCTATTGCTTTATTTGCTGAAAAAGACGGACTGCAAGCTTACTTTCTCATCGCCGAAAATGCAAAACAATTCTTAAAACCAAACGGTAAGATTATATTAGAAATAGGGTTTAAACAGGAAGAAGCGGTAACCCAAATTTTCTTAGATCATGGTTATAATATTGAAAGCGTTTATAAGGATCTACAAGGTCACAGTAGGGTAATATTATTTACTCCTATTAATCTCAATCGGTCATATGCAAGACGTATCGGTAAAAGCTTATCAGGAGTGTAACAGAATTTATTAGATAACGAACTACCAAAATATTTATTTTCTAAAGAAAAGCTTGTAAATGAAAAACGTAAAGTATTTCTTGAGATAGGCTTTGGTATGGGTGAGCATTTCATTAATCAAGCTAAAATGAATCCTAATGCACTTATTTATTGGGGTAGAAGGTATATTTAAACGAAGTTGCAAATGTTTTAAAGCTTGCAGACGAACAAAATATCACGAATTTTTTATTATTCCCTAATAATTTGGATTTAATATTAAATGAGATACCAAGAGATACCAAGTAAATAGCCTTGATGGAATTTATATTTTATTTCCCGATCCATGGATAAAAAATAAGCAAAAAAAGAAACGTATTTTCAATAAAGAAAGACTTAAGATTTTACAAGATAAGCTAAAAGACAATGGTAATTTAGTATTTGCTTCCGATATCGAAAATTATTTTTATGAAGCAATAGAGTTATACAGCAGAACGGTAATTTTGAAATTATAAATAAAAATGATTATTTAAAACCGCACGATAACTATGTAATTACCAAATATCATCAAAAAGCTATTAAGGTGAATAGAACGCCAAAATTTATGATTTTGCGGCACGTTTTAGGCGATCATTAATTGCAGCCCCTATATTCACTTGAGGTATAGGGCTAACTGCTATACCTCTTACATCATAAGATGCAGCATAATCGTCAAGTATTCTTAAATAAGCATAAAGATTTGCAGCGGCTTCTATAAAGTCACCTTTTACACTTAAGTTTAATGAAAATCTTCCTGTAAGATTGCTATTGCCAAAATTTAATCCGATTTCTTTATCCTCTAAATTTATAGCATTTAGCCTAACCGGTACTTTTGGTGAATAGTGTTTTGCAAGCATTCCCGGAGCCTTTATAGTACTTGTCTCTGATGCTTTTAAAACTTCTATCCCTAGTATTTCTCCTAAAATTTCAGCAGTTATAAACCCTTCTCTAAGAATAGTAGGAGTAACAGTTGTTGTATCGATTATCGTTGACTCTAGCCCATATTTAGATTGATAGATTTCAGGTGCTAAAATAAAAATTTCCTGATTATCCTTAAAATGTTTTGTGACATGCTCAGCGTTAGTCGGACTAATATAGTTTGAAGGGTTAGCACTTGGGGCAGCTATAGGTATGCCTGATTGTCTGATAAGCTCTAACGCTACAGGATAAGACGGTATCCGAAGTGCTATGGTATTTAGTCCTGCTGTTACGCTAGGGGCAATATTTGCATTCTCTTTTAAAGGGACAACTATAGATAATGGTCCAGACCAAAATTTTTCTGCTATTTTTGTAGCTAAATCGTCAAACTCCCCTATTTCCTTTGCTTGCTCTATGGAGGAGACATGCACGATAAGCGGATTGATAGCAGGGCGCTCTTTGAACTGAAAAATCTTTAAACACGCCTCATTATTTGTGGCATCCGCACCAATCCCATAGACTGTTTCAGTCGGAAAAACAACCACTTTACCTGATTTTATAAATTGAACTGCTTTGTTTATCATAAGCGGTTAAACTTAACTACTTTATCAAATAATTCGCAAATATTCTGTAATAACGACAAACGATTTTGAGCGATCTTTGGATCAGAGTCATTAACAAGTAGATTATCAAAAAAGCTAGTAATGGGAGTTAATAGAGACGATAATAAATTTAAGGCTTTCTTATAATCTTTATCAGCTATACTATCTATAATTTGCGGAGAAATTTTTTGGATTACTTCAAATAATTCTTTTTCAGGTTGTGTACTAAAGAGACTCGCATCAACTAAGCCGGTAATTTTCTGATCACCAACTATATTGCTAGCTCGTTTGTAAGCATTTAATAATTGCTTGCCTGCGTTTTCTATTAAAAATTCTTTTAACGCATCAAGCTTAAAGTTTGTATCTACTAAATTTAAGTCAAGAACTGCATTAATTAACGCAATATCATAGTCATTTTTAAAGTAAAATTTTGCTCTTTCTTCAAAAAAAGATATTATTAAATTCTTATTTTCGTCAGATGAATCTTTATATAAGTTTATAGAAAAATTAATTAAATCATTAAAATTTAGCTCTAATTTATTTTCAAGTATTATTCTTATTATACCAAGAGCTTGACGTCTTAAGGCATATGGATCACCTGAACCTGTTGGTGCTTCCCCTGCTATCATCAAACCTACTAAACTATCTATCTTATCGGCTAAAGCAAGTAAAGCCGCATTTCCGCTTGGTACATTGTCGCTCAAACCTTGCGGTTTATAATGGTCTCTAATTGCAGCGGCTATTTCTGCATTTAGCCCTTCATGTTTTGCATAATAATAACCCATAATCCCCTGTAAATCAGGAAATTCCCCGACCATCTCAGAAACAAGATCACTTTTGCAAAGTCTAGCTGCTGTAATCAAATCCTTATTATTTGGAGCTATATAATTACAAATATCGGTTATGCGTTCAATTTTTTCTCTTAAATTACCAAGCTTTGCATGAAATGTTACAGCTTCTAATTGGCCTAATCTTGATTCTAAAGTTTTAGCCATATCCTGCTTACAAAAATATAAAGCATCCGAAAGACGTGCCGATAGAACTTTCTCGTTACCTTGAATAACTAGTTCAGCATTTGTAAATCTGCCATTACTAACAAAGAGAAAATACGGTGTGAAATTTCCTGTTTTATCAAATAAACAAAAATATTTCTGATGCGTACGCATCGAAGAAATAAGTACTTCTTTAGGTAACTCTAAAAATTTTTGCGGGATTTTTCCAAGCAGTACAACAGGAAATTCGCTAAGCCCTGCTACTTCTTCTACTAAACGATTATCTCCTTTTATAATTAAATCATGAGAATTTGCTAGTTCCAGTAAACCGGTTTTAATTATTGCCTCTCTCTTTGCTCTTTCTAAAATAACATGATTTTCTAAAAGCTTATTTCTATAATCTTCAAAATCTGTTACTTCTAATTTTTTATTATCAGTAAGACGATGCCCATACGTAATATTATTAGCGGTTAAATACCCAAATTGTATCGGTAATATTTCGCCGTCAAATATGCATAAAATATTTCGCAGAGGTCTAATCCATTTTATTTTGTAATCACCCCAAAACATCGATTTTGCCCAGCTATATTTATTAATAGCCTCTATAATAATCTCCGGCAAAATCTCTTTTATTTCTCTTTCTTCTGTTTTTTTGACAAAGAAATAATATAGCTGATTACTAATTAATTTAGTAGAAAGCTCTAATTTACTAACATTATGAGCTTTACAAAAGCCGTTAATAGCAGCTTCCGGAGCTTCTATGCTTGGTCCTTTAATTTCTTCCTCTTTTGGCAAAGTTATCTTTGGCAAATGGGTAGCATGCAACGTTACCCTGCGAGGTCCCGCGAATACTTGTACTTTTGCAAATATTTCGTTTTCTTCAAAAATTTTCGTGAATATATTTAAATAACCCTCTTCAGCATTTCTTTGCATAAAAGCCGGAATTTCTTCGCTAAATAGCTCTAATAATAACTCGCTCACTTGTTCATCTCCAACCATTTTGTACAACAAATTCTAGCTAAATGACGCACTCTTAAAACATAAGAAGCACGCTCAGTGACGCTAATTACTCCAAGTGCATTTAGTTGATTAAATGCATGACTTGCCTTAAGGCATTCATCATAAGCCGGCATAGGTAAATTAGCTTTGATTAATCTCTCACACTGGTCTTCGCTATCCTTGAAATGTCGCAGTAACATTTCACTATCGGCAAGCTCTAAATTATATTTTGAAAATTGCCGTTCAGCTTCGAAATCCACTTCACCGTATTTTAAAGCTTTTTCGCCTACTTGCCCGTTCCAATCAAGCTCTCTTACTTCATCAACACCTTGAATATATAAAGCAAGCCTCTCAAGTCCATAAGTGATTTCACCGGCAACGGGACGGCATTCAATACCGCCGATTTGCTGCATATAAGTAAATTGCGATACTTCCATACCGTTACACCATACTTCCCAGCCAAGCCCGGCAGCACCTAAGGTTGGCGACTCCCAATCATCTTCAACAAATCTGATATCATGAATTTTTAAATCTATGCCTAAACATTCTAAGCTTTTAAGATATAACTCTTGAATATTATCCGGCGACGGCTTTAAGATAACTTGAAACTGATAATAATGCTGCATTCTATTAGGATGCATGCCATACCTGCTATCCCCTGGTCTTCTTGATGGCTGAACATATGCAACAGACCAAGGTTTAGTACCAAGGCAGTGAAGCACAGTTGCAGGGTGAAACGTACCGGCTCCAACATGGGCATCGTAAGGCTGCAATATTGCACAGCCATAATCCTGCCAATAATTTTGTAATGTCAGAATAATTTGCTGAAATGATAATTTTTTCATAAGGTATTATTATTGGGAAAGAAAATTTTGATCAGTTAAAAGGATCGAATATTTTTATATTAAACATATTATAATGTTTGATATTTCTAGTAACTAGTATCATATTGCTTTGTTTTGCCTGTGCAGCTATTAAAGCATCGATTGCATTCATACTATCAATACTCATTAATTCACCCCACTCTTCACATATTTCTTTGTCAATATTAAGAATTCTTTCATTATAATCTATAATTATTCTTTCTAACCATTTTTCTAATTTCAAACTTGCTATTTTATCTTTCTTTGCTAATTTTGATATTCCCTTTCTTATTTCGCCGATAAGTAATACAACTTAAGTGTAACTGGCTAGAATGAACAATTGAAAACCATGCTGCTACTTGAGAATTGGATTTTTTCTTTTGAATTTCAGATACAACATTAGTATCTAATAAATATTTCATAATTCAAAATCTCTAGCATACCCTTTTGCTCTCTGAATATCCAAATTATCTATCTTAGGTATGCTCAATAAATATTCTTTGAAATCAGGTTTTTGTTTAGTAAGTTGTTTATAGTCTTTTATACTAATAATTACAACTGCTTCTTCACCCCTTTTTGTAATACATTGAGGGGTACCATGCATTGCAATATCAATAATATTACTTAACTTATTCTTTGCTTCGTGTAACTGCCATTTATTCATATAAAATCCTCATATAACTAGATTGTCTAGATTATTATAATATAAAGATTCAAAAAAATAAAATATTTTTTATTAATTTGAGGTCTTAATAATACTCCTTGCCGATCTCGATTTTAGGGCGATTGTTTGCTACTCGCCAATCGTTAGTATCACGGAAAGAATAAACACAGCCGCAAAATTCTTGTTTATAAAAGTTCTCTTCTTTGGCAATTTCGTACATTCTGCTAGCACCGCCGTCTTTACGCCAATTATAAGTCCAATAGGTCACCCCTTCATAATGAGATGCCGCCCTAGTTCCTGATTCATTAATTTGGTTCATATCTTTCCATCTAGAAATACCAAGCGAGCTAGTTATAACTTTAAAGCCGTTTTCATAAGCATATAAAGCCGTACGCTCGAAACGCATATCAAAACACATTGTACAGCGTATACCTCTCTCAGGCTCAAACTCCATCCCTTTAGCACGCCTAAACCAATTTTGCGGATCATAATCTGCATCGATAAATTCTATATTATGTTTCTCGGCAAATTTAATATTTTCGTTTTTACGAAGCTCATATTCTTTTTTAGGATGAATATTAGGATTGTAGAAAAAAAGCATAAACTTAATGCCGGTATCGATCATTTTTTCCATTAAAGGGCCAACACAAGGAGCACAACAACAATGGAGTAAAACCTTGCTTTCACCGTTTGGTATTTCAAAAACTTCGCTCATATTAATTTACTAGATTCTTTTTATAGGTTTCTTTATAGAATTTTAGAATTATAAAAGATAACAAGGCAAGTGCAATTAAATAATATGCAATAGCATAATTGTCTCCGGTAACTTTCGTTAATATCATTGCTAACATTGGAGCAGTACCGCCAAATATAGCAGCTGCAAGGTTGTATGAAAGTGCAACACCGGTAAATCTTATGCTAGTCGGAAATATCTCTACTAAAACCGTTGGAATAGGCCCCATATAAATGCTAATAACTCCAGCAAATATTACTTGAGATATTATAGCTAAAGTAAAATTCATCGACCCTAAGGCTACAAAAATAGGATAGACTGATAAAATTAACAAGATAATCCCCCATATTAGTACAGGACGTCTCCCCACCTTATCCGAAACATACGCAGATATAGGAAATACTATCATCATTACGATTAATATTATACTACTAACAATTGTGCTTTGCTGATTAGTATAACCGAGTGTTTGCATAAAATTACCAATAAAAACCGTAGAAGTATAAAAAGGAGCAGTTACGGTAATATACAAACCAAGTGCGATAATTAGTTCTTTTGGGTATTTTGTTAATGTTTCTCGTAAAGGAAAACGTGCTAAACGCCCTGTTCCCTTAGCTTTTTTATAAATAGGACTTTCTGCTAGGTTTTTTCTAATATATAAACCTACGGAGCTAATAAATAAACCGGCAATAAAAGGTATCCTCCAACCCCATTCAAATAGCATATCGGCAGGCATAAAATAAGAAAAACCGGCTGCTGTACCAAGTCCAAGCAGCATACCACCGCACATACTAACAAATGAGCTACTCCCCACAAGTCCTCGCTGCTCGAACGAAGCATGTTCTACAATATACGAAATACAACCGCTAAATTCCCCTCCTAAAGAAAAACCTTGTATGAGTCTGATAATAGTTAAAATAATAGGAGCGGCAATTCCAATAGTTTTATAACTTGGTAAGAGCCCTATCCCGGCAGTCGGTATTGCCATAGCTATAATACCCATCACCAAAGCAGTACGTCTACCGAATCTATCACCTATATTACCGAAAATAATACCGCCGAGCGGTCGTACTACAAAGCCTGCAGCAAATACCGCAAAAGTTAAAGTCTCTCGCATTTCTGGATCCGGAAAAAAATGCTGCCCTATAATATAAGCAAATTGCGCATATAATGCATAATCATACCATTCTAAAGCGTTGCCGATCATGCCGGATATTACTACTTTTCTCATTAAGTTATTTTATTGATTTTAAAAAAGATAATAAGAGTAATATTTTATATTCTCAAGTAAAAATAGCTTTATTTCATGCGAATAGCTTTGCTTGCGTTGATACCGTAGTCGTCATTGCGAGGAGCGTAGCGATGTGGCAATCTAGAAAAATAATTAAAAAATTCTGATTTACAGAATTTTTACTGGATTGCTTCGTCGAATTACTGCGTAATTCTTCTCGCAATGACTATACCCTATCTATGTTTTTCATTAACCATTTTCTTAGTTAATTTAGCATTGATTTGAGAAGGAGAAACTTTTATATTTTGTTTGATGTTTTTTGTTTTTTCTTGAGATAGAAGACTTTCTTTATCATTTTGTAATGTTTTCATAAACTTATCTATATTGCTTTGTTCTAGTTTTATTGCATTATCATTATTCAAAATTAATCCTCCAATTTTTTCACCAAGTTCAGGTGCATATCTGACGGCAAAAATTGATGCCGGTACAACTATGATAGAAAAAGCCGCTCCCGCAGTCGCAACACTGATTGCTCCGACTAATAAAGCACAAACAGCACCGGCGATTTTTCCGGTTGCTTGTTTAAATATATTACTTTTTTGTGTAAATACTAAAGACATCTCTAATATTTTATTAAATTCTTTCTTTATATAGATGGTTGCTTCATCAATATTATTATATTTCTTTATGGCATACATTACAAAAGCCTTAAATAATTTTTTGTGAGACTCCGCATAATTTATTATTTTGTCAAAATTCTTCTCTTTTAAAAGAGTTTTAAATATATTTTTAATTTTTTCTTTTTTGGTACTATTTATTTCATCTCCAAAATAAACTTCTACAAGATTTTCTGCTATTATATCTTGTGATTGCTCTAAAATATTATTCTTATTTTGCTCATTTTCATCTTCAGAAGTAATCATTATTGCAAATAACTCTAATGCTACGGAAAAATTATCATCGTTAATAACCCGCATACCTAAATAATTTTTGAGTCTAGAAATACATTTATTAATATATTTTTCAGCTTCTGGTTTAGAATTAAGCCTTAGCGTATAATCTATAGCAAGCATATTTGCAATAGTAGAGCAAGTAGATTTCATAAGATTATTGACAAAATTATTAACAATATCTTTTTTAAATAAATTAGTATTTACGTTATTAAGTACTATTGCATTATTCATTTTGGTAATTTATTTTGAGGCTAATTCTCTGATATATAATATCAATTTAGCATAAATAAGATTAGGAGCATGATTTACTGAAAGTTTATATATATTCTTAGGTGTTAACACTTCTTCATTACGTACTCGTACAAAAGATATAAGAGTATTAGGAGGCATATAAGAATAAATTTCAGAGAATATTTTTAGAAAAGTCAAAAAATCTGCACATGCATATTTTATATTTATGCTATAATTATTTACATGAATCGATTCACCTTCTCCTTCAATCGCCTGAACATTATTTTTAAATACTGAATTTATAAATACATCTATAGGTTCTACTAAATCATATTTATTGCTTAAGCTTTTTATTTTAGGAATTAGTTCTTGATAATTTAAGCAACTCACACTACTTGGCACGCTTAAATCTACATATTTTTTGTACGATTCTAATATTTCTTCTTTAGAGTTAATGACAGAATAAAGCTTTAAAACTTCCTCTGTTAGATTTTCTTGTAAAACTTGTTTATCAAGAATAGATTTACTGTATTCTTGCTGGAAATTTTTTATTAGCCAAATAGTTAAGGAAATAAAGAAGAAATATATAATAAATTGAAAAAATATAAGATTCTTTAAATACATAATATATTTTTCAAACATTATTTTTACCTTGGATTATTAGTGCCGTTGCATGGTTTATGCCATTCCCGCGTAGGCGGGAATGACATAGAATATTACGTTTTATTATCAACTATATTAACCGATAAAGGAATTACTACCTTACCGAATATATCAAGTATTTTATCCTTATATATAACATAATCTATCTGCGAATTAGATAATTTATTTTTTACGTTTGTCATATAACCATCTAGTATCTTTAGAGATTCATCTACCGATAGATTATTAGTATGATATTTAAGTATTAATTTGATTATTAATTGTCTCTTAGAGACTAACAAAATATTATCTATATTTGTTAATTCCCATTTAATTTCTTCTAATTTAAAAGCCGGATTTAAAGTAATTATTAGCCTTTTAAGTAAATCAAACGGCAGTGGTACCGGTGCTTCTAGTAATTTTTCTATTACATATAAATCAGCTAGACTAGTAGTATTTTTAATATAAGGATATTTATATTTGATACCATCATATTCTTGATTTATTGCATAATATTTTTCATTAATAGCGTTTATGTCTTTGTAATTTTGTTTTGTATTATATTTGATAATACCGACCACTAATATTAATATTATAAGTAATGCACTATATAATTTAAATGTCAGATCCTTTATAGTAACTAGTTTTTTTATTGATTTTAAATTATTATTATAAGCAGGAAAACTCTTATATTCTAGAAACAGTCTACTAATATTCGTATCTATAAATCTTTCTTTTTCTAGAGTTTGCTTATTTAGTATATTATCAACCGGTATAAAGATTACAGGGCGTTCTTCAAAATTTGTTGATTCTAATAAAGATTTTAACTCTTCATCTACTATAAGAATTATACAGGCTCTTTGGTCAAAATTACTTATATAGTTTTTAAATAATATTAAACAATCATTAATTTCTTGTTCTATAATACCTTGAACATAGCCGGTTGTTTTATCAAATGGATACTCAAGATTTCTAATTGTTATTATATTATTTTTATGTTTGATAATAAATTTTATACCGCTAGCTTGTGATGCATATACACAAATTTGAAAATAATCGTTATATTTATCATTTTCTATATTCTGTACTATTTTATTTATAATAACTTTTAGCTCTAACGTTAAAAAGTAAATTCCTTTTAAATCAAGAGATCTTTTATTTATAATGCATGAAATTATATCACTTAAAGGTGTTTCAAATGGACACGACATAATTAAAGTCGACCAAATTTCACTTGGGGTAGTAGTAATTTCGTAAACACAATGTGCTATAATGTCCTCTTTATTAAAATAACCTTCAATAAATTGTTCAATAGGATCAAGTTTAACTATTGACTGTAATATAGGTATTTGATCGTGCCGTGTTTTACATTCACTGCCGTCAAGTAAAAAATAAATATCGCTTTTTGGAAATTTACTAAAAAAGTTTTTATAAGAATTTAAGTCTACCTGTTCCCGAGTAGGGATAAATAATTTATCTAATAATTTATTATCGAGAAAAGTACTAAGAAATACACCTTTATTACCTAGTAACACCACAATCTTTTTTCTTTTGAAAGAAAATATTTTTAATTTTGTAGCAAATTGAACAAAATGTAATTTGATCGAATCAAAAATATTTTTCATAAATAAATTTATTTTAATCATAATTCAGTGTATTTTACTATACTGGACGTCATTTCTGCGTGGATACCCGAACCGTCATTGCGAACGACTGATAAGGAGCGTGGCAATCTCAGGGCTTTGGCACGAGATTGCGTACGTACAATTGCTACGTAATTTTCCTCGCAATGACGAAAAATGATCCTCTCCGGAATGACATAACATTAAATAATATATCTTACCATGACTAAATTTACCACCGAAGAAGTTAGAAGTAAATTTATAACTTACTTTAAAGCAAATAATCATACACATGTACCGGCCAGCTCGTTAATTCCACACAATGACCCTAGCTTAATGTTTGTTAATTCCGGAATGGTACAATTTAAAAATGTTTTTACCGGACAAGGAAAAAGACCTTATAACAAAGCGGTAACTAGTCAAAAGTCTCTTAGAGCCGGTGGCAAGCATAACGACCTTGAGAATGTCGGTTATACGGCAAGACATCATACCTTTTTTGAAATGCTAGGTAATTTTTCATTCGGTGACTATTTTAAAGAACAAGCCATATATTACGCTTGGAATTTATTGACTAAAGAATTTGAACTCCCAAAAGACAAGCTTTATGCAACAATTTATCATACCGATGACGAAGCAGCTTCTTATTGGAAAAAAATAGCAGGTTTTGGGGATGATCGCATCATAAAGATCAAAACAAACGATAATTTTTGGTCAATGGGTGATACTGGCCCTTGCGGTCCTTGTTCCGAAATTTTTTACGACCACGGTGAACAAATATATGGCGGACTTCCCGGTACTAAAGATGAAGACGGTGATAGATTTATTGAGATTTGGAATATGGTATTTATGCAATATGAACAAATCGATAAAGATACTAGCATAGAATTATCGCAAAAGTCTATCGATACCGGTATGGGTCTTGAGCGTATGACGGCAGTATTACAGCATGTTAACAACAATTATGATATAGATTTATTTCAGGAAATAATTAATTTTACTGAAAATATAGTAAAAGTGAAAGTAGAGGGAGAAGCTAAATTTTCTTACCGAGTTATTGCCGACCACTTGCGAGCAAGTAGCTTTTTAATAGCTGACGGTGTTATTCCTTCAAATGAGGGGCGTGGTTACGTACTTCGCCGCATTATGCGAAGATCCATGAGGCACGCTCATATGCTTGGGTCAAAAGAGCCGTTAATGTATAAATTACTGCCAAAACTTGTTAATTTAATGGGGAATGTTTATCCTGAACTTAAAAGAGCAGAAAGCTTTATAAGCAGTATCTTAGAACAAGAAGAAATTAGATTTAAAGCCACATTAGAACGTGGTCTCAAACTTCTTACCGAAGAAACAGAAACGCTAACAAAAGGTAATGAATTATCAGGAGAAGTAGCATTTAAACTATACGATACTTACGGATTTCCGCTTGATTTAACCGAAGATATTCTAAAAAACCGTGATATTTCCATTGATCACAAAGGGTTTGAAGAGCAAATGCTTATGCAAAAAGAACGTGCTAGAAAATCTTGGCTTGGCTCCGGTGAATCAAAAACCGATCAGTTGTGGTTTGATATCAAAGAACAACATGGTAGCACGGAATTTTTAGGATATACACTTAATGAAGCAAAATGTAAAATAATTGCATTAATCAAAAATAATAATTTAGTTAATGATATAAAAAAGATAGATACACAATTCCTGCTAATCAGCAACCAAACTCCTTTCTACGGTGAATCAGGCGGTCAAATAGGTGACATCGGAACGATATTTGCAAAAGATTCTGAAGTAGAAGTAATAGATACTTTAAAATATTTAGGCTCTATTATAGTCCACAAATGTATTTTGAAAAAGGGGCAGATTAACGTAGGCGAGAATGCTAATTTTAGTATAGACATAAGATATAGACAAAATTTAAGAATTCATCACTCGGCAACGCATATATTACATGCAGTACTGCATAAGGTACTTGGTAAACATGTTACTCAAAAAGGTTCGTTAGTCGCTCCGACTTATTTACGCTTTGATATTAGCCATTCTAAAGCTGTGACTAATGAAGAAATCACTTTAATCGAAGATAAGGTAAATGAGATTATTAGAGATAATCATGAAGTAAATACTACATTAATGGCAACTGAAGATGCAGTTAAACAAGGAGCTATGGCACTGTTTGGCGAGAAATACGACTCTGAAGTAAGAGTAGTTAAGATGGGTGAGACTTCTTTAGAATTATGCGGCGGTACACATGTCAGACGTACCGGTGACATCGGTTGCTTTAAAATCACAAGCGAAAGTGCTATAGCAGCAGGTGTTCGTAGAATTGAAGCAGTTTGCGGTGAATTCGTAATTAAATTAATGAGAGAAAAGGATAGTTTACTTAAATCGATAGAAAGCAGTTTAAAAACTAATAAAAATGAACTTATTACTAAGGTTAATAATATCTTAGAGCGTAACAAGGAAGTTGAGAAAGAGTTAGAAAAAACTCATTTAGCTAGTTTAGATTTAAGTATAGAGCAAATTGAAAAGCAAGCTGCACAAATAACAGGAATAAAACTATTATACAAAAAAGTAGGAAATATAGACAATAAAATATTACGTCAAGCTGCCGAAAATTTAACAAAAAAAGTAGAAGATTTGATAATGGTATATATTGCCGAGGGAAGTGGTAAATTATCTATTACGGTTGCGGTGAGTAAAGCTATAACAGACAAATACAATGCAAATATAATTGCAAAAAAACTTTCTTTATTCTTAGGTGGCAGTGGCGGAGGTGGACAAGCAAACCTTGCTCAAGCCGGTGGAAATGATATAGGTAAGCTAACTAACATCCATGAAAAATTATACAGTTTATTGACAGTGTCGTAGTGTACTAATTTAGGACGTCATTACGAGTGTGCTTTGTAGATGGATACCCGGTTGCCATTGTGAGCAGCCGTAGTACTTGCGTGGCAATCTCGTCAAATATCCTGAGATTGCTTCGTCAATTACTTCGTAATTTCCTCGCAATGACAAGGTGGGGTATCCACGTAACAATGCCTATGCAGGGAGGCATTGTAATGACAAAATTTATGGTTGTTAATACGCTGCTTTCACAAAATAAAGACCGGAGGCGGGAGCAGTAGGACCGGCGACTTTTCTATCTTTGGCTTCTAGAACATCTTTAATTTGTTCTGCCTGCCAAATATTTTTACCAACAAGTACTAAACTGCCGACAATATTACGTACCATATGATGCAAAAATGATGGGGCTGAAAGATATAATTTTATTTCTTCGTCTTCTTTAATAATATTAAGTTCAGTTAAAGTTTTAATCGGTGATTTTGATTGACATGAGCTAGCCCTAAATGAAGTAAAATCATGTTTGCCTAATAGACAAGCGGCAGCTTGTTGCATAGCCGGAACATCTAAAGGTGAACTAATCCACCATGCTCTATTTAAATCAATTACCGATGGATAAGGTCTATTAATAATTCTATATATATAATAACGAGAGGTAGCTGAAAACCTAGCATGAAAATTATTGGGGGCTAATTCACAATTCCATACTCCTACGGCATACGGTCTTGCAAAATAGTTGATAGCCGTAATAATTTTGTGAGGTTCTAAATATTTTGAAAGATCAAAATGTGCTACTTGACCTATAGCATGAACACCGGCATCTGTCCTTCCTGACCCAAACAATATCACCTGTTCACCGGAAAATTTATAAATCGCTTCTTCTAATATCTGCTGTACCGACATTACTCCTGCTTGTTTTTGCCAACCTGCAAGATCCGTGCCTAAATATTCAATGGTAATTTTATATCGATACATAATAGCCCACTGTCATCCCGTGACTTGACTACGGGATCTTGTATCACAGCCCGTGTCCTGAGATCCCGAATCACGGGATGACAGTATAAGTATTATCATGCTTCTAGTAAATCCGATGAATTACCGTCACCACGCTTTCCTCCGCTTCTAAAGCTATTAAGTTTTTTGGATCTAATAGGATGTTGTAACTTTCTTAAAGCTTTTGACTCGATTTGTCTTATACGTTCTCTAGTTACTTTAAATTGCTGCCCTACTTCTTCTAATGTATGGTCAGTATTCATACCTATACCGAAACGCATTCTAAGCACTCTTTCTTCACGAGGCGTAAGGGTTGCAAGTACTCTAGTGGTAACTTCTCGTAAATTTGACTGAATTGCCGCATCAATCGGTGCTACTGCATTCTTATCTTCGATAAAATCGCCTAATTGACCACCGTCACTATCATCACCTACGGGATTCTCAAGACTTATAGGTTCTTTAGCTATTTTCATGACTTTACGCACTTTATCAAGCGGCATTGAAAGACGGTTAGCGATTTCCGTTGCTGTTGGTTCGTATCCGAGTTCATTAAGCATTTGTCTTGAAGCACGTAGTATCTTATTAATTGTTTCAATCATATGCACAGGAATACGTATAGTCCTTGCTTGATCGGCAATAGCTCTTGTTATAGCTTGTCTAATCCACCACGTAGCATAGGTAGAGAATTTATAACCACGGCGATATTCAAATTTATCCACCGCTTTCATAAGTCCTATATTACCTTCTTGAATTAAATCCAAAAACTGCAATCCTCTATTAGCGTATTTTTTAGCAATAGATATAACTAAACGTAAATTCGCTTCTATCATATCTTTTTTTGCTTGTAGAGTTTGTCTCTCACTTTTTTGTATAGTATTCACTAGTTTTTTAAAATCATTAACTAAAAGACCGGTTTTAGATTCTATAACCGATAATTCAGCAATCATTTGATCTATATAATCCGATTCTTTAGTCATTAACTCTTTCCAAGCGACTTTTTTATTTTTCAGCATTTTTTCCTTCCATGCTGCATTGATAACCGATCCTATATATTCATCAAGGAAATTTTGGCGAGTTACTCCATATTTTTCAGCAAGTTTTAAAAAAGCTGTTTCTTTATTAATTAAATCACGATTTATTCCGTACATCTTACCTAAAATTTCTTCCGTTCTTTTAGAATTAAAATGTATTTCCGAAACTTCATTTATTAATAATTCCAAATTATTATATTTTTTGCTATTTTGTAAAACCTTCGGCTCAAAAGATTTCTCATAACATTTTTTAGCTTCAATGAGTAGCTCTTCGCAGATAAAAGAAATCTTTTTCATACGCTCTATAATATTAGGTAATATCTGCGTTTCTACTCTAGACATAGATAAGTGATTATCCTCATGCTCTTCTCCTTCGGTCTCACTACTATGTTCTTCATCATTTTCGGGTGTTTCGTCATGTAACATGTTAGCTTCTAAATCTATCAGATCACGTAGTAACATTTTTTCATTAACTAAATCTTCATACCATACTATAAAACAACGCATAGCAATAGGGCTTCTGCATAAGGAAGCAGTCATTGTTTTATGTCCTTCCTCAATCCTTTTTGCTATTTCTACTTCATTTTCACGAGTTAAAAGATCGACTCCCCCCATATCCTTAAGATATAATCTTACAGGATCATCGGTAATACCTATATTTTCTTCTTCTACCTCATCCTCAGGTTCATTATCAACATTGGTAGATAGCTTAAATTCTTCATCCATTCCGATATCAAGCTTAATTTCATCATCTTCATTAGATTCTAAAATATCTACTCCCGCATCGGAAAATTTTAATATAGCTTCCTCTAATTGTCTTATTGAAGGATTTTTATTAAGAGGAAGAGCGTTGTTTATATCATCATAAGTGACCGGTATCTTTTTAGATTTAGCTTTTTTAAGTAAACTATCTATTTTATCTAGATCATTGTCTATATTGCTATTGCTCATTAAATACCTATATGCTTTTTTCTTTTAAAAGAAGTTTGAAATAATTAAGTTATCGTGTGATTAATAAAAAATTTGTTTAAAACTTGAAGTTCATTTGCAATCTTCAGAATTTCTTTTTTATATAGTAAAACTTTTTCAAAGTCGTGATTGTCAGTACTGTTTATGGTAATAGCGTATTCTTGTTGTAAATTTATTAGATAATATTTCTTATGTAGCCACTGCCATAATAAATCCAGTCTGATATTATTTTTATTAAATGAGATATCTAAAAACAAATTATCCGTTTTTGATAATAATAAAAAAATATCAAAAAAGCTAGTTTTTTCCACAATTGCAGTAATTTCACTTGCTTCTACGTTATTATCTATAATCTCGTTTAAATACCAATTACGGAATTCTTCAAGCGATTTATTATTAAAATTAAGATTTAAGATGAAATCTCTAATATCTTTTTCTTCAAGTATTATAGGAAATTTAACCAACAAAGCACAAAAAGCGTGTTCTAGTATTTCAAGCTCCGAATAGCCATGACTTGAAATTATAGGAGCCAAATTTGAGTTTTTAGTTGTAGCTTTCTTCTGCGTTGTGACTAAATTTTGCCATATTTGATCTTTAAAAAACCTGTAATAACTTGCTTTTAAATCACTATCCGATATTTTGCTGCAATAATTTTTTAAATTTTTTTCTAAATTAGCTTTTTCTTCCGCAGTTTTAAAACTCTTGCCGCTATACTCAATATGCCAAATCATTTCTGATAAGCTTATTCTTTTATCTATAAGCTTTGCAAAAAAATCAGCACCGTTTTTATTTACTGCATCGTCGGGATCAAGTCCGCTTGGTAACCTAATAAAAGAAATTTTCTTTTCACTATTAATAAGCGGTAATGCTAAGTTAATAGTTCTTATGCTAGCTTTTATGCCTGCATTATCTCCGTCAAGACATAATATAATTTCATCACCAGCACGCCATAATTTATGTAGGTGATTCTCGGTAACGCTAGTACCGAGACTCGCAACCGTTTCACTAAAACCTGCTTGATGTAGTGCTATAACATCAAAATAACCTTCTACTAAAATCGAATTATTTTTTTTATAGCTACTGCTTATTGCTTTATGCTCACCGTATAGAGTTTCACTTTTTTGAAATACTGTAGTTTCAGGTGAATTTAAGTATTTAGGCAGCCCCTCCCCTAGTACTCTACCGCCAAAGCCTACAATTTTATTGTAAATATTCCTAATTGGAATAGTAATACGGTTAGAAAATAAATTATATATTTCACCGTTTTCTCGCTTGCCGATTAGCCCTGCTTTACCAAGCTTTATAATATCTATATTTTTATCGTGAAAAAATTTTTCAAATTTATTATTCTTCGGGGCAAAGCCTATTGAAAACTCTTTTACTGTTTCTTCGGTAATACCCCTTTCGTGTAGATAATGTAATATTTCAGGTGTTAATTGTGTCCTGAAAAATTTATTGGCGAGTTCTAAAATATTTAGAATTTCATCGGATTCTTCATAAAATTCTTTCTGTTTCGCAGTTAATTTCGGTATCTCTATACCGTAATCGGTTGCAAGCTTTATAGCAGACTCATTATAAGATAAACCGCTAATATTAGAAGTAAATTTTATAACGTCACCGGCTGCTTTACAACCAAAACAATAGAAAAATCTCTTACTATCACTAACCGTAAAAGATGGGGTCTTTTCTTGATGGAAGGGACATAAACCTACATAGTTACCGGATTTTCTAGTTAAAGCTACTTTTTGCCGCACTACATCCGATATGTTAATACGGTTTCTTAAGAACTCATAAAATTCCGGTGCAACTCTCATTATATTACAATATGTAGGAAAGAATAACTGTAGAAAGACAATAAGAAAGCGGTATAGACAAATTATCGTTAATTCTTAAATCTTTTGAATAAAATTCAGCTACTGTAACCCCTATGCAGCTTATAATAATAATAATAAAACTTGTATTATATCCTAAATAGAAATACACTAATATACTTATAAAAATTGCAGAAACTAAAAAGGTAATAGAACCAGCTATAGATTTACCGTTACCTAAGCTATTTCCTATTTTAACGCCGACAAGAGCCGCTAAACAATCTGAAATAATTAAAATCAACCACGAACAAATCACTAAATTTTTAGGAAAAAGAAGAGCAGTTAAGAAAAAACCGAGCATCATAAAGCTAACGCCGCTTAAAGCAAAAGAACCGTTATTTTCTTCAAGCCTTATAATTTTTGAAAAAAATCTAGTTACAAATTCGCTAATTTTTGCATTATTATGACGTGATACATCTAAATATAATGTAATAGCCGTTATTATAAATAATAATAACGTAATAGCGGTTCTTGGAATAAATAAATAAAGCAGCGGGAATATTATAGCCGATAGGTGGAAAATTTTACGCTTTTTCTCAAAGTCAAAATCTTTAATTTCCATAAGATTACTAATTTGTTGCTATTGTTATATGAGAAATAATGCCAACATCATTGCGAGCAGTATTCGATGTCATTCCTGCGAAAGCAGGAATAACATAACAGAATCCGCTTAGACAAGGACCGCTTGCAATGACGATATTTAGGCAATGCCAAATAATTAAAAAGGCTTATTTGACAAATTTCACTATTACAAATATACTTGCTGAAATCTATATTATTGAAAATAGTATACTAAAATTACCAAATCTATACAATATAATTATGAATACAAAATTTCCTATCACCGCTAAAGGTTTTGAAAAATTAGAACACGAGCTTAAACATTTAAAACATGTAGAACGTAAAAAAATTAGTGAAGATATAGCCGAAGCACGAGAACACGGCGATTTATCCGAGAATGCGGAATATGAAGCGGCACGTGAGAAACAAGCATTTATAGAAGGACGTATTAAAGAGCTTGAAGATATGACGGCAAGAGCGGAAATTATTACTATTGGTAAATTATCGGGAGATAACATAAAATTCGGGGCTACGGTTACTTTGATCGACGACGATACTGAAGAAGAAGTAACATATATTATTGTAGGAGAATATGAAGCCGATATAACTAGAAAAAGAGTTTCAATCGCTTCTCCTATAGCAAAAGCTTTGATTGGAAAATCGGTAGGTGATTTTGTAGAAGTTACAACACCGAAAGGATCTAAATCATACGAAGTAGTTACCGTTGAATATAAAGAACTAGAACTTTAATTTGATTTTTTTGTCACTGTAAACGTTAACCGTATGGCTTGTTATGTCATTCCCGCCTACGCGGGAACGACATCGAGTAGGTTTTTCGATCCATGCAACAACCCCTGCTCCTCGCAATAACGATTTGGGTATCAACAACGCAGGTATGACATTATTAATTACTTCTTCTTAAACATCTCGAGCATTCTTTTTGTTACTATAAATCCGCCGAAGATATTTATAGAAGCAAGCAGCGTTGCAAAATACCCTAGTAGACCGGGAAACCCAAAAGCAGAGCTACTTGCAGCAATCATAGAACTAAGAATTATAATACCTGAAACAGCGTTAGTAATAGACATAAGCGGAGTATGGAGTGCAGGCGTTACTTTCCACACAACATAATAGCCCACAAAAGAAGCTAATACAAAAATAGTTATAGCAAATACTAGCGGATCTATAGTACTTGTGTTTGTTTGCCAACTAGTATCTATTACCAAATCTTTTAATTTATCTGATAATTCTTGGGTATTATGGGCAATTTCAGCAGCCTGTTTAGCCATCGTCGGTAATTGATTCATATATTTAATTTCTCACTCACAATTTTTCCGTCTTTAGTAATCAACATCTCACGTACTAACGCATCATCCATATTAAACTTACCGTCTTGCAATGCATAGGTTAGAAAATTATACAAATTCTTAGCATATAATTTTGAGCTGTCGGTAGCAATTTTAGTAGCAAGGTTTGATAAACCTATTATGGTAACTCCGTGCTTAGTAACGATCTTATCCGGTTCTGAACCTTCCACGTTCCCACCTGTACTAGTCGCTATATCAACAATCACTGAGCCGCGCTTCATAGATTCTAGCATTTTTTCCTTAACAAGCAGAGGTGCTTTTTTTCCCGGAATTTGTGCAGTAGTAATAACTATATCATATCCTTTAATAATTTTTGCTAAAAACTCTTCTTGTTTAGCTTTATAATCTTCCGAACTCTCGTGAGCATAACCTGATTTATCTTGTAAATCCTCCTGTAATTCCGGTGAAACAAACTTAGCTCCTAAGCTTTCTACCTGCTCTTTGGTAGCAGCTCTTACATCATATCCTGCAACAATGCTACCAAGCCTTTTTGCCGTTGCAATAGCTTGAAGACCGGCAACACCGACACCAAGCACTAAAGTTTTACACGGTGAAATCGTCCCTGCTGCCGTCATCATTATAGGAAAAGCCCTTGTGTAATGATAGCTTGCTTCAATTACCGCTCTATAGCCTACTAAGTTACTTTGAGAAGATAAAGCGTCCATATTTTGAGCTTTAGCAATTCTCGGTACAAACTCCATAGCAAAAGTCGTAAGGTTTTTTTTAGCTGCCGCTTTTATATATTCATGATTTAAATAAGGTGATAATAATCCTACAATAATTGCTCCTTTTTTTGCAAATTCAAGCTCACTATATTTATCCGTAACGGATGAAGGTTGCACCTTTAATATAATATCAGCATCAGAAATAATTTCGAGTGGTACCGAAGATATTTTAGCACCTAGAGCAACATATTCTTCATCAAGAAAACCGGCATGAAGCCCTATATCTTTTTCTACCATAACCGCATAACCTTTTTTGACTAGCAATCCTGCTACTTCAGGCGTTATAACAGCTCGTGTTTCATGCTTGGCTTTTTCTTTTAAAGCAACGATTTTCATAAATACTAATTATATTTTGCATTAACTGAATACATAAGGTATTTTAAACATAATTTAAAATATAAAACAACGAAAATGAAAAAAATATTTTTTCTAATCATTATTTATCTTTTTGTGAATTCAAGCTTAGCATTGGGGGCAGATGATAAAACAGCTATTTCGGAGCTAAAAACTTATCTACGTACGATAAAATCGGTTGCGATAGATTTTACTCAAGAAGATTCGTACGGTAAAATAGTTAAAGGAAAATTACTGATCCATAGACCTTATAATTTTAGATGTAATTATTATCCTCCTTTCCCTTTAGTTATAATAGGTACTAAAAATTTCGTATCGATGTATGATTATGATATGGAGCAAGCAAGCCGTATTAATAGAAGCGAAAATACATTTAATTTTTTATTAGAAGATAATGAGCATTTTGACAAGGATTTTGTTTTTGAATTGGTAATTAACGAAAGAAATATTTCTAAAATTACTATCTATCATACTCTAACGGAAAAACGTAGCGAAATTACTTTTAATAAAGCTACTCAACAAATTGAAGCATTAAAAATATTTGAAGATAATAATATAGTCACTATTACTTTTGATAAAATAGCTAAAGTACAAAAATTTTCCGATGATTTGTTTAAATTAAAAAACCCTGAAATATTTGGTCCTCCTGAAAGATTAACAAAATCGGAAATAGAAAAAAAATATATTGTTTCTTGAAAATAAACAGGTTATGTTAATTATGCTAGTAGTGGGCATTGTACCTGTTTAGTTGGTCAGATCTGAAAGGAAGCAGCCAGAGCGGGATTCGATGGGTCATTACTAGCATTATTCTAATTTTGATGTCATTTCTACAGCAAGACGGTTCATTTTATGTCATTCCCGCGAAAGCAGGAATTCAGTAAAACACATAAAAAATAAATTTTTTATATGTTTATTTTACAAAATACGTATTTTGTAGCAATATTAAGGTTATTTTCTCTAGATTCCCGCTTTCGCGGGAATGACATAAAATGAACCGTCTTGCTGTAGAAATGACATAAAAAGTCTTATAACTATCGTGCTAGATATAAATTCATCAAATCAATATATTCCTTTTGCAAGGAAATATCGTCCTAGTAACTTTGCCGAGCTTCAGGGGCAAGAGGTATTAGTCAAAGTTTTAAGCTATACTATTTTAAACGATAGGCTCGCCGGAGGCTATCTTTTAACAGGTATTAGAGGAGTCGGTAAAACTACTTCCGCCCGAATTATTGCTAAAGCCGTAAACTGTTCTGCTTTAATTACCGAAAATACGACTATTAAAACATGCGAGGAATGTACGAATTGCATCAGCTTTAATAATCATAATCACCCTGATATAATCGAAATTGATGCGGCAAGTAAAACTAGCGTAGATGACATACGTAGAATTATAGAATCCGCCGAGTATAAGCCCCTACAAGGTAAGCATAAAATCTTCATTATTGATGAGGTGCATATGCTCTCTAAAGGGGCATTTAATGCACTTCTCAAGACACTGGAAGAACCGCCACCTCATATAATATTTATCTTTGCAACGACGGAAGTACAAAAGATACCTGCAACTATTATCTCAAGATGTCAACGTTATGATTTAAGGCGGTTGAGTTTTGAAGAGATTTTTAAGCTACTTGAATATATAACTAAGCAAGAAAATTTAAAAACCGATATAGAAGCACTAAGAATTATAGCTTACAAATCGGAAGGGTCGGCACGTGATGCAGTCTCTATTTTAGATCAAGCAGCTAGTATGTCGGCGAAATCTGACAATATAATTAGTCCTCAAGTAATTAATCAAATGCTTGGGTTTGTCGATAGTTCGGTTATAATAGAATTTGTCGAATGTATTATCCACAGAGAGACGGAAAAAGCTATAAATTTAATAAATAAACTTTACGGTTCTTCGGTTAATCTTGAGATTTTTATAGAATCGGCATCAGATTTTATTGCTTATCTTAATAAAGTAAAAATGTTACCTAATTATAGTTTGCCTATATATGAATCATTTAATGATAGAACTAAAAGCATATTAGATAAAACCAGCTTGCCGCACTTATCAATCTTATGGCAAATATATAATAAGGGAGTAGGGGAAATAAAAATTTCCTATAACCAACTAACAGAAACGGAAATGTTAGTTATAAAATCTATATATTCGACGTCGCTACCCTTGCTTACAGATTTTGACAATAATAATCAAAATTTAAATCAATCAATTAATCCGGAAATAAAAAAAAAATTTGAAATTGTAGATTTTCTTGAATATTTATATAAAAATAATGAGATAGATATATATTATTTCCTGCTCAATCATACGGAACTTAAAAATCTCAGTAATAATAGATTAGAGTTCGTAAGTCTTGAAGTTACAAGCAAAATAAAAAAACAAATAGAAGATTTGTTAGCTGCTTTTACTAATGAAAAGTTTGAGATAGTAATAATAAAAGAGCAGAACAAACAAACCTTAAAGAATCAGTTAATTGGTAAGATTGAAGCAAGTAACGATTTTGGTTTAATTAAAAAACATTTTCCAAATATAACAATTTCGGATATTTTACTTAAAAACTAAAAATATATAGGATAGAATTATGGTAAATTTTAATCAGTTTTTAAAGCAAGCCCAATCAATGCAAAAGAAAATGCAAGAAGCTCAAGAACAAATGGCAAATGCAAGATATACCGGTAAAGCCGGCGGCGGACTTGTTGAGGTTATTGCAACCGGTAAAGGCGAAGTTGAAAAGATTTCAATTGATGAATCTTTATTAAAAGCAGAAGAAAAAGAAATGCTTGAGGATTTAATTAAAGTTGCCTTTAATGATGCTAAACAAAAATGTGATGAAGATTCTCAAAATTCTTTATCAGGAGCTTTAAACGGTATGAGCTTACCACCAGGCTTTAAAATGCCGTTTTAACACGGCTCTTATGTCATTCTCTCAAAGATCATGTTGAGTGGATAGAACGTTAGTGAGCGTGGCAATCTCAGGAATTCTTCCCAAAATTGCTTCGTCAATTTACTATTGTAAATTTCCTCGCAATGACGGAAAAACTGCTCCACGCAACAACGTTTTCAGTCGCTTAGCTAATGACGATTTGGTATCCATATTTATTCACAAAATATCATCACAATAAGATGTATCTATCTCCAACATCTCGTTAAGCTCTGTTTGTGCTATCTCAGGCAAAACTTTAAGTTTCTCTTTATAATATTTGATATTCTTCATTGTTGTCATCATTATATATTTCTTTATATTTCAATAGCGTTTTATCCCTAAGAGAAGGGATAATCATATCGTTTAGTTTATCTAATTTTTCTTTTTGCTCTTCTGTTAACTCTTTTTTACCGGTTTCTAAAAAACTTTTCAAATTACGAGCATCTTGTAGATAAAGTTTAACAACATCAATATTATAATTAGTATCCAAAAGTTTTATTGATGCTTTCCAAGCTATAAATTCTATTAATTTTTCAAATGAAAATTTCTACTAAACTTTCCGTTTCTACATTCTTCTGCCAATTTATGAAAATCATCTTCACAATTTACGTCATCAGGATTAGCCTCTGTCTTAAGTAGTATTTTAACTAAATTTTCTTTACCTAGAATAGAAGCTATATGCAGAGGTGTATCATCGTGTTCATTTAGTGGTATTGCTGCAAACTCATTAGAAACAACCATCTTATTATTGACAAGTTCTTTGATCTTCTTAATGTCTTCATTGTAAATAGCATTAAACTTAGCACTTTTTGATATAAGGTCAAGAAATAATTAATAATTAACTATTTCTTAATAAAAAGGAAATTTGTAAAAAATAGACATCTTTCCAAAGCAGTTTATAGAGAGGAATTTAAAGGATACACGGAAGCACTTGCCGCTGCAGCATATATAGACATACGTGAAGATTAGGGATTAGGATCGACGTACAAATTGCCTTTAGAAGCAAGTTATGCAGGAAGTCTAATAATTCAAGATCAATAAATCCTTATCAATCCTGAAACCTTTGAAACGCTCAAGTAGCGACATACCAAGAAGCGAAATATCAAGGTCACCAAGACCTACATGTCCTTTGATGTTCTTAAATTCCGTACCGATTACTACACTATTTAAGGTTATAGGAGCGGCTTTATTTTCGCCGTTAGCTGTTAGATAAGTTCTAGTATATTTTAATTTAGTTAAGTCAAAGCCTAATTTTTGAGCATCTTCTTTAGTTAAAGCTATATCACTTGCCCCTGTATCTACCATAAATTTTATTTTAACGTTATTTACAAAAGCATTGATATAAAAATGCCCGTCTCTGCTACGGGCTACAATAATTTCTCCGACTTCAGTAGACCATTTATATGATGGAATTAAAGCAGATATTACTCTATGATAAGCGTAGTTCAGCTCAAACCTAAAAGCATAACCGGTTATTATAACTAAGAAAATTACTGCCCACATTGCTAATTGCAAACAAAATCTACGTATTTCATTTTGGCTAATAGTACTGTAAATTATACTAAATAATATTAATAATGACGCACAAAAACTCCCTATATTTTGTGGTGCTTTAAAAAATTTTGGATAATGTTGATTGATATATTTGTATAATAAACCGGTTACAATTACGGTGCTGCAAATGATAAAAATAAGTTTTATGAGTTTTTTATTCATATAATATACTACAAGTAAATAAAGAATAGGTATACGAAGTTCTATCTGAGTATATAATTTTAATCTATATAATCAAACCAAAGTCCCAGCCCATTTTTAAGTGGAAAACTACCTTCTTGGTTCACTAGAATAATAATTCCAAGTTCTTCTGACGGTATAAAGCCAATAAAAGAATTAATACCGTTAATATAGCCTGAGTGAAAAATTAAATCCTTATTTGAGCGTCCTTTTACTTTAAGAATATGCCATCCGAAAGCATAATATGACTCAATCATTTTTTGATCAATAGGCCAAATCGGTTGCCATTTAAATTCAAAAACATCTTTGTTTGATTTTACTATTTTATACATACGATCTAAAGTACTTTTAGCAATAAGATTCGATTTATAACCAAAACTAAGTGTGAATATTTCAATCATTCCATCTATCGATGCAAAAATACCGACAGATGCAGGTACCGTCTTTGGGTAATAAGGCGGAAACGGCAGCAATATTATTACCTCCTGTCCGTCTATTATTGCTTTAGAATGCGGATAAGCAAGTTGTACATTCGGCCCTAACGGTAATATTTGTATATCTTGCGTTTTAAGCGTTGTACGCAAATTATCTATTGCAGCATTTAAACTTGATTTTTTACAATTTAAAGCTTCTTCAAGTAAACTAAAAAAACTATGTTACTGTACTTATAGCATTGCCTGGGTTTACAACTAGCTTATTATTTTTTTAGCAACGTTAAAAGCTTTGAGCGATTCATTCCTTGCTCAATTTCAATATTTCCTGAGAATTGATAACCTGTTGTATGGCTTAAAATATTATTAAGACTAATAGCATTTTTTAGGTATGGTAATTTGAATTTTTCATCAAAATCTAAACTTTCTTGATCTACCATTAATGCAATTGCCGTTGCTGAAACAGCTTTTGAAACCGATGCTAAAGGAAATAAAGTTTTATCCGTAATAACTCCACTATTACCTTTCTGATTTCCAAACGTTGTTTTATAAATAACTTCACCTTTGTATAAAATTGCAATTGCTCCTCCTTGTAATTCGTCTTTTTGCAATTCAAGCTTTTTAGTTTTTGCGGTAATTCTACTCGTGTCTGTCTGTGCCAAAACTGTGTAACATTATACTAAAAATAGGATAAGCTTTTTATTCATATGGCGATATTATTTATTGATTCTATGTCATGCCTGCGAAAGCAGGAATCCAGCTTTCTAAACAAATTATATACTAAATTTTTATATGATTTTTTTTATTTTTACCATTTTTTACTGGATTCCCGCTTTCGCGGGAATGACAAAAGCTACTTTTAACCGCTATTGCCTTTTCTTTATCTTTTAATCTAATAGTAGCAAGCTCTAATAAATATTTGTCATCTAAAGCTTCAATAATTTGCTCATATAATTCAGCCGGAATTAGATAAGCAGTCGGTTTATTATGATTTAATAAGGCAACAGGCTCACCACTTGCCTTATCCAATAATGCAGTAGGGCTTTTTTTAAATTCTGATATACTAACTGCTAGATTTGCATAAATATGTTCCATTATTGACTCCAAGTAAACGAAGAAAGTTATACGAAGATCAACTTGGAAAAGAGCAAGGAGTCTGCAAGACTAGGAGCGGAGCGTATCCTTAATACGTGGCTACCTGCAAACTTATTTAGACGACGTAGCCAATTTTTAAGTTCATCGAGGATACCTATAATTAATACTAAATTAAATACTAATTATAGGCTATAATTTTATCTTTATCAAGAAAATCATATTAAATCGCCGATATTCTCTAAAAACAACCTAGCTCGATGCGATGCCGGTTTATTAAAAAAATCCTCGGCAGGCTGATTTGCTAAAATCTGTCCTTGATCTATAAAAATAACACGATCCGCTATTAATTTTGCAAACTTCAAATGGTGCGTGACCACTACCATGCTCATTTGATCTTTTAATAAATTAATATTCTCTATAACATCTTTAATATTTTCAGGATCAAGTGCCGAAGTCGGTTCGTCGAATAACAAAATTTTCGGCTTCATAATTAAAGCCCTTGCTATTGCGGTGCGTTGCTTTTGCCCTCCTGATAGGCTTGCCGGATATGAGTCAAATTTTTGCGTTAGCTTAAATTTTGCAAGCAATTCCTTTGCCATAGAAATTGCTTGTTCTTTTGGCAAATTTAAAACATTTACCGGCGTATAGATTAGGTTTTCTCCTACCGTTAAATGCGGGAATAGATTAAAATTTTGAAAAACCATACCAACTTTTAAACGAAGCTTTCTTCTATCTTTAAGCAGTAGCTTCTTTCCGTCTACCAAAAAAGTACCGCTACTTGGTTCTTCTAAATTATTTAAAATTCTAAGCATAGTAGTTTTACCACCTCCCGAAGGACCGATTATTACAGTAGTTTCCTTGGTAGTAAAACTTAAATCAATATTCTTAATTGCGTAATTCTTGCCATAACGCTTACAAACTTTTTCTAAAATAATCATAAACTAAACCGTAAATTTATAACCGTCATAAAGCGGCTTAACGTTATTTGGAAGCATTTTCGTAATCTCATGATAATCTATCGTGTGTCTAATATTGGTTAATAATATCTGCTCAGGTTTATATTTTTCACGCCATTCTAGAACTTTATCAAGCCCTGCATGATTCGGATTTGATTTATAATCCATACAATCTAATATCCATATTTTTATATCTTTTAAAAATTTATCTGATTCAGGAGGAAAATTGATTACATCGGGCGAATAAACGAAATCACCTATACGTAAGCCCAAGCTATCTATAGGACCGTGATGCTGTCTAAAAAATTGTATTTCGATAGTATTAATCTTAATTTTATCAAAAAAACTAACAGATTGAGTTGTGAACAGTCGCCCAAGCTTAAATAACTTATTGTTAAATAGATAATCAAATTTTGTATGGAGCTTTGCCGTACTATCGTGATCTGTATAGATTTTAAATGGCTTGCCTTGCATAAAAGTAAATACTCGTAAATCATCGATGCCGTTAACGTGATCGGAATGATAATGTGTTAATATAGCACAATCGAGCTTATTTATCTTTTCTCGTAATAGTTGATTTCTAATATCAAAACCGAAATCAACTAATATTTGACTATTTTCATCGTTAATATATATTGCTGATCTAGTCCTTTTATTGTACTTTGAAGAAGATGTGCAAGTACTACAATCGCACCCGATCACCGGTACGCCTATAGATGCTCCACACCCAAGTATTGTTACTTGTAACATAAATATTTAAAATAATGTTTGAAGTTTTTTATAATTTTTGCGGCTTAAATCAAGAAATATTCTTATTTTTGAATAAAATTACTAATATCGTCTTTATACCTTATTTTTTTAAAATAATTTCGTTTTGTTTTAATATCGCTAATTTCGCCTTAATATATATTTTATACTGTATATATTTTTATATTCAATTAAAGAAAACCAAAAATGATAAGAAGCGGCAAAATAAATTCTGGCACAATTATAATAAGTTAATTGAAATCGGTATAATATACGGGGTATTCGGTTTAATTTTTACCGCTCTTAAATTTTCAGTTAATTTCCCTCGCCCTTATTGCAGTCTTCCTGTAGATAGTTTCATGACCATAATAAATACTGCAAACGAAAGATGCTTTTCAAGCTTTCCAAGCAGCCACGCAGCTCTTAGCGTATTAGTAACGTATTTTGCTTGGAATTATATAAAATTACCATTAAAAATCTTAATGATTTGTGTTATTATGCTCGTGTCTTTATCTCGCATAAGCCTTGCTATGCATTACCCAAGTGATATAATCTACGGCATTATTATTGCATTTATAACAATACTGATAGGTAAGTTAATTTATCGCATCTTTGCAAATCATATAATAAGAAAGATCGGGGATTTTCTATTAATGAGGCAGTAATCAAGAAAAAACATATAAAAAACTTGCTTTTTAATCTTGAAAGTTTTTAATATGCGCGCTACAATGTAGCTACATTATTGAAAGAAGATTTTTATGTCTGCTGATTCTATTGTGCGAGCCCGTATTAATGAAGACGTGAAAGAAGAAGCAGCTTTAGTGCTTGCTGCTATGGGACTTACTTTATCTGATGCTATTCGTATGCTGTTATTTCGTGTTGCTCGTGAAAAAGCATTGCCGTTTGAGCCACTTATCCCAAATGATGAAACAATTAAAGCTATGAAAGCTGCAAGAAGCGGCAAATTAGTTCATGTTGGTAATATCAATAATTTGTTATCTGATTTAAATGAGAACGATTAAACGTACTGCACAGTTTAAACGTGAAAAACGTAGAAAACATGGAATAAATTTGGGTGATATTTTACTGAAAGCAGTTAGGTACTTGGCTGCTGATATAACATGACCTATACATATGAGAGATCATGCCCTTATAGGTAATTGGAAAGATTTTAGAGATTGTCATATTAAACCGGATTTAGTATTAATTTATAGAAAACCTGATGCTGAAACATTGGAGTTAATACGATTAGGTTCACACAGTGCACTTGGTTTTTAATTATTTTGAAATGAACCGGGAACGAGTTCCCACAAAACCCATCTAACCATCCATAGTACTGGACAGTTTTTGAAAAGCGTTTGATGTCGCTCCTAGCTAAAAACGAGAATGACATCAAAAAACCAAACAAACATTATGCTACTATACCGAAAATACTTTATAAAAAATATCTTACCGCTGCTTATAGTCGTTACTTTTTCAGTGACTAGTATAGTATGGATAACGCAAATATTAAAACTTTTATATTTATTTGATAAAGGTATAAAAGTTATGGACTTCTTCAGTTTAATAGTTTTAGTACTTCCTACTTTATTATTTATTCTGTTACCGGTAATAATGGTTATTACCGTGATCTATATCTATAATAATTTAAAAGTCGAGCGACAATTAATTATATTACAAGCTTCAGGAGTTAATAATGTACAGCTAGCACTACCTGCTTTATATGTCGCATTAATAGTTATGCTACTTGCTTATTATATATCTTCTATCATCCTGCCGTTATCTCATATAAACTTAAAATCACGTTTAAACTTTATAAAGAATAATTATATCTCAAGTATGATTGAAGAGAAAACTTTTAATAAAGTAACGAAAGATATCACTGTTTTTATAGATAAAAAATCAGCAGGAAATATTATGAACGGCGTAATAATATTTGATAATCGCAACGCTGATAATCCATCAGTAGTATTTGCGGGTTCAGGTACTCTTAATATATATGATAATAGCCCAATTTTTGAACTTAATAAAGGCATAAGACAAGAATATGACGTAAACGGTAATTTAACTCAGTTAACTTTCGATTCTTTAATGATAAAACTGCAAAATGATAATCCTTTAGTATCGCAAAGAACTAAACATAATAAAGAAGCAAACGAATATTATATAAGCGAATTACTTGCCCCTCCTCATGATTTAGCTATTACTAAAAAAATTAAATTAATTGCTGAAGCACATCAAAGAATAATTTGGCCTTTATACAATTTTGTATTACCTTTTGTAGCACTTGCAGTTTTTTTGAGATATCCTTATAGCAAAAAAACAACTTTTATGCCGGTATTATTTTCTGCCTTAACAGTATTGCTAGTTACTTCAATTCATTTTACATTACAAAATTTTGCTTCAAAAAATCTAGATTTTATTTTTGCTTGTTATTTCAATTTGGTTATTGCTTTAACGATCGGATTATATTTATTTGTACGTAAAAGAATATAAATTTATTAGACTACTTTATTCCAAGCTCCACGAGGATTTTGAGTAAAACAATCTATTTTGTTTTCCTGTTCGGTAAATTTATTTATTTTAACTGTTAATTCTTTTAAATCTTCCGGTAAATCGGTTATTATAATTATCCTTTTGAAAACTCTTATATACTCTTTTGCTTGTAAAATTTTTCCTATATCTGTAGGCGAAATAATAACAAGCACACTAGCATTATTAGGATTTTGTAACTCATCGGTAATATAAATCGGCTGTTTTTCAGGCTGCGGATCAAGTTTACTACCGTGAGGTATAAATTGCTTACGTGAATAAGTCCAAAGATTTTTATTGAGCATTTCTTGTTGATCTGCATCTGCAGTTAATATCACGCTTTTAAGATCAGAGTAATAGCATTTTTCTATCAGAAGCAATATCGATTTTAGAAGCAATTCATCGCTTGTTTGATAAATACTAAATTGCTGCATAAAAATTTTATGTTATTTTTTATGAAAAAATTTAAGTGGTACGGATGAAGGGACTTGAACCCCCACGCCTCGCGGCACAAGAACCTAAATCTTGCATGTCTACCAGTTCCATCACATCCGCGTATGGTAATGCCATTTCTGTAAAAGGATGGCCTTGTTGTATGGATTCTATGTCATTCCTGCCTCTGCGGGAATGACATCAAAGTATTTCCATCAAAAAGTTATAATACACATCATATAATTTTTGTAAATCGCTAATTTTTGTGTATTCGTTTATTTTATGCGCCGTTTCGGATAATAAACCAAACTCTACTAACGGACAATAATTTTTGACGAATCTTGCATCCGACGTACCGCCGCTTGTAGAGAATTCAGGTTTTATTTTAAGCGTATGCTCTACTACTTTAGCAAATTCTTTTATTTTATCGCTAGGGTTCTGAATAAAACTTTCAGCAGAACTACTATATTCTAACTTATAATCTACTTTATATTCTTTACAATGCTGTTTAATAATTTCTTCTACCTGTTTTGCTAAAGTTTCTGCACTATGTAAATTATTAAAACGTATATTGAAAGATGCTTCCGTACTTGCCGGAATTACGTTTGAAGTATTATTACTGACCTCGATATTCGTTACTTCAAGATTTGAACGTTGAAAAAATTCAGTACCTTCATCAAGTTTTATATTTGTTAACTCATTCAATATTATTATTAAGCAAGGCAATGGGTTATTTGCTTTATGAGGATAAGCTACATGCCCGCTTAAGCCTTCTATATTTAATTTAAAGTTAACACTTCCTCTTCTGCCAATCTTAATTGCATCGCCTATTTCTTTTTCACAAGTAGGTTCACCGACAATAGCAAAATTTATCTTATATCCTTGATCATAAATATATTGCAGCATTTCTTTAGTACCATGCTTTGCTTTTCCCTCTTCATCACTAGTAAGTAAGAAACTAATGGAACCTTTAAAATCGGTATTATTTTTTATAAAATCTAAACTGGCAGCTAGAAAGCACGCTATAGCCCCTTTCATATCCACCGCACCTCTGCCATATATCTTACCGTCTTGCTGGCTAGCTTTAAATGGACTCGCATTATGCCAAAGCTCATGATTGCCTGCCAGCACTACATCTACATGACCAACAAAGCAAATATTAGGTTCATTGCTACCGAAAACAGCATAAAGATTAGTGACTTGCTCGCTTTTAGAATCACCGAATATTTTTATTTCGGTCTTAAAGCCATGCTGTTTAAGCAAATCATCAATATACTCAATAGCCCCATCGCTCTTAGGAGTTACAGACTTAAAACCAATCAAATCTTTTAAGTAGTTAATGTACATCAATTATTGCCAAAGAGAATCTAATGTGGTTTTTAGTTTGTTTTCAAATTGTTTTATATAGTTTTTAAGGTTATCAATCTCACTTTGATTATTATCAAGTTCTGTTACTATTTTTTGCTGTTCTTCAAGAGGCGGGATAGGAATTTATAAATCCTCTAAATCTTTCAAATAAACGTGAGGTTGACCTGATCCAGCTTGCTTTTGATATATTATATTTTGCTGAGATTTTAAAATATAATATAGATATTTAGTTAACAATAGTTTTTCATTAATTGAATAGATTACGTTACAATCTGAAGCCCACATTGGCGAATTATGATACCAAATATATCCAGCATATGCTCCCGATGAAGAAATAGTGATTATGTTACCGTTAAAATTATATTGATTATGTGAATAAGGACTAACCCGACCAGCTGCTATTACTGGAATATCCCCCTTAATTGCAGTATTAATGTTAATCATTTTACCTTTTTTACCTACTATTAATGTTGTATACTCCTTATTCTCAAGAGATAAAATATTACTTTTTAATTTATTGATAACGATATCGCCAAATTTAACAATTTCCCATTGTTTATTTATTTCAAAATAAGGATGCCAATTATCTATTATCTGTTTTGCCCCCTCTGCTATTCAATTCTTCAATAATTTCCTGTTGTTTTTCTAGAGATGGAAGAGGAATATAAATTGAGTTTATATGTTCTCTATTTAAACCAGGCTGAGCACTTTTATTATAAGCTAAGTTCTTAATTTGATTTTGAATTATATCGCTATTTAAACAATAAAATAAATAAGATTGATGTATAATATTCAGTTTCCCTCTAAAAATATAAACATGTTCATTAACCATTACTTCTATTTGCGGTAAAATTTTATCATCTACAAAACACACTTTACCCTTTAATGCTCCATCTTTACACATTAAAATATCATTGTTTTTCACCAATCCTTTTTTAGATATTTGATAAAAATCGAGATCTATAAAAGGAATTTTAGATAAATTTAATTTTCCATCCTCGCCTGTTTAAATCATTTATACCGACAATTTTTCTTTTTTTATTGTCTAGAGTAACGCCAATATTCTTAACCTCATAAAACCAATATTCTTTTTGATTATTCGGTTTATGTGCATCGATAAAATAAAGTATTGACGTTTTTACTCCTGTATAAGGTAAAAAAGTACCTTGCGGTAGAGAGATAACGAGTTGCAGCTTTGCTTTTGATAGTAAAAATTGACGAATAGCAGCAGAGGAGTTATATGATTTTCTGTTATAGTTTTGCCGTTTTTGCTAGTTTTTTTAGTGATAGTTTAAGAAAATAGCAATTAGTAACAATTACATCAAACTTTAACTGCTGATCAGTTAAGGGTTTAACATCATTAGGATTCTCAAGACTATTTATTTGCTGAATTCCGCTATATCCGTCACCATGCAAAATCATATTCATCTTAGCGATTCTAGCGGTTTTGGTTAACTCTCGCCCATATAATGTATTAAATCTTAATTTTTCTAAATCTTCATCGGTATTAATTATATTATTTTCTTTGATATAATTAAAAGCTTCAGTTAAGAACCCACCGATACCGCAAAAAGGATCATAAATTGTTTCTTTAAATTTAGGATCAACCAAATTAATAATGGTTTTAACGATATTTCTCGGTGTAAAATATTCACCTAAATCATTTTCCGTTGATGTAGTTTTTTCTAAGAAATACTCGAATGCATCGCCTTTTATATCTGTATCTATCGTAGATAAAATAAGAGGATCAATTTCATCGATAATGTGGCGGAGAGTAATGGAATTGCCTAGAGAAATAGGCGTAAAAACATCACCACCGTATTTATTCTTAATTTGTTCTATAACATAGCTATTATAATGTAACCGATAATATCATCGTTTGATTGTGCTTTGATATTATTCCACCAAGATTTTTCGTTGTTTTCGCTTAATAATTTTAAGAATAATATATTTGCAAATTTGCTAAATCTTTCTATTTCTGCTCGGAGCCCTTCACTTCTTAAAAGATTATTCAAGTTTTTAAATATCGATATTAATTCTTCACGTGATACTTTAATTTCTTTCGAGTCCAAGCTTCATTACTGCTTGCTTCTAAAAAAGCTAATAATTCTTTTTCATGTAGTAATTCCCTTACTTCATCACTGTTTAATATAAGCTCTTTATTATTAGCAACAAAACGAGCTTCGCAGTAAGCTCCATTCATTGCGAACACTATAGGTACATAAAGCAATTTTGCATATTCCGTTGCTTGATCTAAAGCTTGCCTTAAATCCACTCCTGTTTTTTTGCTTCTATTATTGCAATTGATAATCCATTCGGTTTGCTATTCTGCTAACATAAGAATTGCTTAGATATTTTTTTTGTAATTAATAATTATATCTTCTTACACTTATTATACAAGCTTATAAAAGTACAAAAAACAACTTTTTATCTCACTAAAAAATAAATTATTGCTTTTGACTTTCTTAATGAATTTAAATAACTTATTATTATGAGCTTGTTATAACTAATATTAAAATCATGAGTATAAATAACCAGTTAAGAGCATTAATTAAATCAGGTACTTTTGTCGATATATTATTAATTATTGCTTTTACCTTAGCAATAATTGTCAGCAATAACATTTTCCTAACAAAATATTATTCTTCTTTTATTTACAGTAAATTTTCTTTAACAATAGGAAATGTAAGTTTACAAACAACTTTTATAGAGTTAGTTAATGACGGTCTCATGACTTCCTTCTTTTTATTAATAGGTTTAGAGATGAAATTTCACCTAGTAGAAGATGAACATAAAAATAAAAAAACTAATATTACCTGTGGCAGCAGCCCTTGGAGGTGTGGTAATTCCTGTCTTAATATACATGTTTTTTAATTACGATAAACCGGGATTAATAAAAGGATGAGCTATTCCTATCGCAACTGATACTGCTTTTGTCCTTGGTATTTTATCTTTTTTCAGCTGACATATATCTTTGGAATTACGAGTTTTTATTATAGGTTTCTCATTAATTGACGATGCTTTTGCGTTAATTATACTAGCCTTGTTTTATACTAAAACAATCAATACTCCGGCATTATTAATTTCCTCTATAATTATATTCATCTTGTTTATATTGAATTATCGACAAGTTAAACAACTATTTTATTATATAATTGTAGGTTTATTATTATGGATTAGTACGGTGGAGTCTAGGTATTAACGGTACTTTATTCGGAGCCATTATAGCACTTTTTATACCTGTTAATATAAAAGGAGAATTTAACACTTCTTTTAAAAAACTTGAAAACTTAACTCGTCCTTTTGTAAATTACTTTATTTTACCGCTTTTTGTATTTATGAATTCCGGTATCCTTTTAGAATATTTTGCATTTAAAGGCACTTGTTCCAACTCAATACTTGCTTTAACTTATGGGATAATATTTGGTTTATTTGTAGGTAAGCAATTAGGTATTATGCTATTTTCATATCCATTTGTAAAATTTAAACTCTGTAATTTACCAAGTGATACTTCATGGTTAAAATTTTATTCTATAGCTATACTTGGAGGGATTGGATTTACCCTAAGTTTATTTATAGGTAGTATTACGTTTGAGAGCAGCTGCCCTTCAAACTCTATGAGAGCTGCAGTAATAATAGGCTCTTTAATTTCTGCATTATTTGGCGTAGCCGTTCTAAAATATTGTACTGGAAAAGAGTAAAGGAGCAAATTAAACGAGTATACTCATTAAATAACGATGATAGGATTTTAATAACACATCATATTTTTGTTTGGAAAAAACAGGGTATGGTACTATATAGATATTATTAGAAGAAGGAATCACTTTTTCAAGCTTATTTAGCATAAAAGGCATATTATAATTATGCTCTACTAAAATTATTGAAGTAAGATTGTAAGTTACAATAAAATCAACCGCTTTTTTAATATTATCTTCTTCAGACATTATTTTATTCGGAGCAAGTATTACCTGCTGTTCTATAACATTACGTTCCTTTAACAAATTTTTTAATTGCTCTGTAGATTCTATACCAGTAATAAATAATATAGGTGCATAGCCTGCCTTAAGCCAAGCAATACCGGTTTCAATTTTATGTCCTCCTCCTGCAAATACTATTATTGCATTAGTGGTATTACTATTAAACTTATAAGAATTTATTAAATATAAATAATAACCAAAACCACCGACCCAAAGAGCAAAAATTGTGAGTAAAAATTTTCTGATCATTTAAATATTTTATTAAATTCAGTTTGAATAATTTTATCAAATTCAGACATTTCAACATGAATCCCTAACTGATTTAAAGATGTTACTAAAGAATTTTCAAGTCCACAAGGAATAATCCCACTAAACTTACTTAAATCTGTTGAAATATTTATAGCTACACCGTGATATGTAACCCATTTTCTTACTCTAACGCCTATTGCAGCAATTTTAGCAAATTCATCTTTCCTTACTTTTACCCAAATTCCTACTTTATCTTTAATAAGATATGCTTTAATTCCAAAATAATTTAAGCTATTTATAATCCATTCTTCAAGCATTTTTATATATAGCTTTAAATCTTTGTGTCGATTTGGTGAAGCTAAATTAAGAATTGGATAAATAACACGCTGACCCGGTCCATGAAAAGTAAATTTACCGCCACGTCCTGTGTAAATTACCGGAATATCACCGTAATTTAATAATTCTTCTTGTTTATAATTAGTACCGGCTGTATATACTTCCGAATGCTCAACTAAATAAATAATTTCCGGCTCATGATCACTAATTACTTTGTTAACGTAATCTTCCATTAATTTCAAAGTAACTTGATAATCCGCAAAATCCGGTATAGTTATAAATCTTATCATATTAATTCAGATTTATATTTCAATATTAATGCATCTAAAATTGCTATGGTTTCAGCATCCAAATCGCCGGAAAAATTACTAGGACGAAAATGCATTTGAAACGAAATTATAATATCTTTCATTTTAGAGTCTAAAATTCCGGTAACTTCAAGTTTATAACCGTATGTAATAAATTTTTGCTGAATTGCTGCAATATCGGTTATGTCGACTTGCAGCAATAGATCGTTAAACACCTGTTCATCATACCAAGCTCCAATATCGTTATCATATAATAGTTTCCAAGGAAATAGCGGGCCAGGGTCCTGTTTTCTACCTGGAGCAATATCAGAATGCCCAACCACTCTAGTAGGTTTAATATCATATCTAGCAATAATCTGTTTACACAAACTTATAACACTATTAATTTGCCTTTCCGAATAGGGTAGCCAAACTATATCATTGTTTTTTGCATTTACTTCAAAAGCAGGATTTACGATTTCAATACCGATTGATGTATCATTAATACGCTCATAACCTTGCCAGTAACTTACTCCAGCATGCCATGCTCTATCACGCTCTTCTACTAATTGAAATATATGTTCAGGGTTTTCATTGTTTATTAAATAATGGCTACTTAACTTTTCACTGGTTAGAAAATCTAAAGACTGCTTAAAATCACACTGTGTATAATGTAGCACTAGGAATTTAATACGTTTATCAAATCCCACAGCTCTATAAGATGTTTTATCGATTACTATCATATATAAAAATTTTAAAGGATGTCACTATTGTATGTTTTTTTATATAATTCTTATAAAAGCTTGCTTGCATGAATCGGTAAATCATCATTGCGAGAAGAATTACGCAGTAATTCGACGAAGCAATCTCAGGAGTTTGTTATTATTTCATGAGATTGCCACGCATCCTACGGCTGCTTGCAATGATGATTTGGTATCTATATAAAGATAGTCTCAGTATAACAAGAAAAATTTTAATGGTGCCGGATATCGGATTTGAACTGATGACCTACCGCTTACAAGGCGGTTGCTCTACCACTGAGCTAATCCGGCATATTAATATGATTATAGAGAAGAGATATGTGCTGTCATACCGTGGCTTGACCACGATATCTAGAAAAATAACTTGTAACAGTCAAATTTACTAAATCCTGCAATCAAATAGCGGGATAAACAGGGGCTGAATTGATCCACACAGTCAATGCCGCTCGCAATGACGAAAATACACTATAAACTAAGCTTCTTTAGCTTCCTTTTTACTTAGTCTAGCTTTGCGGTTTTTTGCTTTCACTTCCATTTCCTTTTTAACTTTCTCAGGAAGAGTAACACCCGCTTGCTCAATAAATTTTGCGACTCGCTCAGTTGGTTTAGCACCAGTGCCAAGCCAATATTCTATACGATCTTTTTTTAAAACAACACGCTCACTATTATCTGAAGCAAGCATTGGATCATAAGTTCCGACTTTTTCTAAAAAGTCACCGTCACGAGGTGCTGTTGCGTTAGCTACTACTACACGGTAAAAAGGACGCTTTTTAGCGCCGCCTCTAGCTAAACGAATTTTTACTGCCATATATTACTTACAATTATTTTATTTTTTCTTCTTTAAAAAGAACATGTTTTCTAACTACTTTATCATACTTACGAAAAGAAAGCTTCTCGGTTTGAGTCTTCGGATTACGTTTCTTTACCCAAAAAACACCTGTGCCGGCAGTACTTACTAGCCTTACCAAAACATTTTTATTTTTCTTTGCCATTAGCTGACACCTTAAATCAAGATATTATTTTATTATTCTAAGAAAAGCAGAATAAAATGAAATTGAAAAATAGTCAAGTAAAAACTAGGCATTGCAAAATAAAGAGAGATAAGTCATTGCGAGCGACTAAAAGGAGCGTGGCAATCTAGTTTAATTTCCTGAGATTGCCGCACTCCTTGCAGTCGTTCGCAATGACGCCAATTTTTCAAATTAAACGAGTTACCGTCCAAATAAGCGTTCGATATCCTTAAGCTTCAACTCAATATAAGTAGGTCTGCCGTGATTACATTGACCTGAAAGCGGCGTATTTTCCATTTGACGCAGTAAGGCATTCATTTCATCTGCCGATAATTTTCGTCCTGCTCTAATAGAGTAATGACAGGCATAAGTTTCCGTTACATGCTCGATTAACTCTGTCAAAGCTATATTCTTGCCAAAATCCGATAAATGATCGGCGAGATCCTGAATTAACTTTTGTACGTTTACATCTTCAAGGATATTTGGAATTTCAGTTACTATAATAGATTTTTCGCCGAATTTTTCTAGAGTTAAACCGAGTTTATATAGTTTTTCTCTATGGTCATATAAACAATCTGCTTTTTTTTCATTTAGCAGTTCTACTATCTCAGGGATAAGCAAACGTTGTTTGATTAACTCTTCCGTTTTAAGGTAATCTTTTATTTTTTCATACCCTAAACGTTCGTGTGCTGCATGCTGGTCGGTAATCACTATACTATCTTCGGTTTGTGAAATAATATAAATCGTATGAAGTTGTGCTTTAGCTGTCCCAAGTTTATACTGTTTACGGGTTTGCTGTTCATGTTCTATACGGTTTTCTACTTCTTGTTCTATTTTAGCATGTGATAATGTATCGATTAATTTTTGACAAACATGATTTTGAGGAACTGTATTAAGTATAGAATGAGTAGTAGGTCTATAATCTGTCGATTTACTATTAACATTTATAACTTTACTTACTGGCGATTGTTTGTTAACTAAAGGATTTTTAAATAACTCAAGAGCATCAGAGGCGATAATAGTAGAAGTAACATGGCTTTTATTTGTTAAAACATTTTTAATTGCTTCTATTAATAAGTTTCGCACATAATTCGGGTCATGAAACCTAACCTCTGCTTTTGCCGGATGTACGTTAACGTCAACAAGTTGCGGATCGATTTGTAAGAATATAGCACATAGCGGATAACGATCACGAGCTAAATAATCTTGATATGCTACCCTTAAAGCTACCTGTAATAATTTATCTTTTACCGGTCTATTATTAATAAATAAAAACTGATCTTCACTTGAAGCTCTATTATATGTCGGGCTACTAGTATAGCCGCAAATAGAGAAATCAGGTGTTTTGAAGTCTATATAAGCGGCTTTTTTTATAAAATCATCACCTATTACATCAATTATACGCTGTTTTAGGTTAGTTTCAGCATCTTTATTTTGTCCCTTTAGTTTTAATAAATTCTTGCCGTCATGTGTTAAACTAAAAGAAATTCCAGGATATGCTAGAGCGATTTTCTTAACCACATCTACAGCTGCTGCAAGCTCTGTTTTATCGGCTCTAAGAAATTTTAAACGTGCAGGTGTTGCAAAAAATAAATCACGTATCTCTATTTTAGTACCTTCATTATGAACAGAAATAGTAACTTGTTTTTCATTGCCGCCGATTAACTTAATCTGAAATGCTTTGTCGGCATCTCGTTTTTTAGAAGTAATTAGCATTTTGCTAATAGCAGCAATAGACGGCAGTGCTTCACCCCTAAAACCGAAAGTATGAATATTTAGAAAATCGCTTTCATCAAACTTAGAAGTTGTATGACGTTCAACGGCAATTTCTAATTCCTTATCAGTCATACCGATACCGTCATCGGAAATAATGATTAGATTTTTACCGGCACGTTCTAAAATAATATCTATTTTAGTACTACTTGCATCAACAGCATTTTCAACTAATTCCTTTACTACCGATGCAGGTCTTTCTATAACCTCACCGGCAGCAATTCGGTTGATAGTACTTTCTGACAGAAATTTTATAGTCATTTTGTTACTAATTTAAATTTCTTACTACAATATGGGCAGATAATTTCCTTTTTTTCTTTATCTATCTCTAAATAAACTTTCGGATGGTCATATGGAGGTTCTTTGCCCTGGCAAGATACAGATGCATCAACACTATTAACAATTTCCATAGATTTATACACTATTTCTTTAAGTGAAATCTAATATAAGTTACTTTTAAATAAAAGACAAATATTACTTGATTAACTATGTCATCCCATGATTTGATCGGCTTTGTTGCATGGTTCTAATTTTCTCGTCATTGCGAGGAAATTACGTAAGTAATTGACGAAGCAATCTAGTGCCAAAGTTCTGAGATTGCCACGCAGCCTATGGCTGCTCGCAATGACGATTTAGCTGGCTGGTACAAGCCACAGTATGACAGTGCATATTTTATAAGGAGATAAAAATGAAAGACAAAGTAGCAGTTATTACCGGTTCTACTAGCGGTATCGGGCTTGAGATAGCAAAACATTTTGCAAAACTTGAGTCTAAAATAGTTATTAACGGTTTTGCAAAAGAAGATGAAGTAGCCAAAATTTCAGCAGAATTGAAAGAACTTGGGGCAATGGCTGTATTTTATCAAGGAATAAATTTGGAAAAACCTGATGAAATTCATTCTATGTTTGAGAGGATAATAAAAGAATTCGGTAAAATAGACATATTAATAAATAATGCAGGTATTCAGCATGTTGCTCCTATCGATGAATTTCCTGAAGATAAATGGGAGCAAATTTTGCGTATAGATTTAATAGCATCTTTCTATACTACAAAACATGCAATACAGATTATGAAAAAAAACGGTTTCGGGCGAATTGTTAATATCACTTCCGCTCATGCATATGTCGCATCACCTTTCAAGTCGGCATATGTAGCAGCAAAGCACGGTATCCTTGGGCTTACCAAAACCGTTGCTTTAGAAGTGGCTGAGAATAATATTACAGTTAATGTTATCTGTCCCGGCTACGTCAACAACCATTAGTAAGGAATCAAATAGCAGATACTGCTAAAGCTAGACATATCAGTGAAGAATCAGCGTTAAGGTATGTAATCCTTAAATCTCAAGCTACGAAAAAATTTGTAGAAGCTGATGAAATAGCAAACTTAGTAATATTCTTATGTGACGAAAAAGCATCATTAATAACAGGTAGTGGACTCTTGATAGATGGCGGCTGGACGGCACAGTAGTTTTTAATTCTTAATATTTGTTAGTTATTGAGAAATAACTAACAATAAAAACTTCTTGCAAAAATTTAATTCACTCCTTTACACTTGAAATAAACCACAATTTATTCAAGGAGGAATTTATGCCAGAAAAAAAACATCTACATTTTCAAACTGAAGAAACTGAATTAAATAGAGTAAAAATGCCAAACTAATTCATTTTAAAGATGAACTGGGCAGCCCAATAGATGGGCAATTAGTTATAGGAGAAGTTGAAGAAGTAAAAGAAAAAGAATTTTCTAGACCCGTAGAAGTTGAGGTAAAGCGTAATTTGGTAAGTTTAAAAAAGTTCTAGCCTATCTTGGAATTATTAAAAATACGAAAAAAGTAGTAAGTAAAGAAGAAAAAATTATAGGCACCTATAAATTAGGCAATTTTACTAATGATAAGAATTCTATAGAGAACTTTTTAAACAACTTAGATTTCTATGAAGAAAAACTTTATGCATATGATCTTAGTGGTACAAAAGTTGGAGAAGTAGGTGATTTTGGAAAAGTAGTATTAGATGAGAATATTAAGCTTGATGAAACTATTCTTCAAAAAAAAAAATGGAAAATTCTTAGATTTAGAAGGTAAAGCTTTACAAAATCAGTTTATACAAAAAGGTAACGGAGTTTACCATTTAAGTACTGCTACAGACGTAAAATATTTTGATAAAGATGAAGTATTAAGACTTCAAAAGGTGTTACGAATCTTAACACAAAGCCCGAAAAAGTGCTCTTAAAGGTAGCAGAGAAGCTGCAAAAATAGGAGAAAAACTACGAAAACAACAAGAAGAACAGAAATTTGTAGGAATTAAAAAGCCAAAAGGAGCTAAACTTACAAAAGTAGGAATTCCGGTAGTTCCCACTAGAGGATAAACTAGGTTATAAGTGCTTGACCATTATAACGTGTATATTATAATAGTTATGACCAAATTAATATGTACGTTATAATAGTCATAATAAATTATGACTATTATTTAGCCTTTTGCATGTCTAATATAGCTTGTATTTGAGCTTGTGTCTCAAAGTCATTTGGCTCTAATTCTAATGCTTTGTTGTATGATTCAAGAGATAAATCGTATTTGCCTAATTTTTCCAAAGTAAGACCTTATATTAATAAGAATTCCTAAAACTATTCCTTTATTCACGTAAACTCTAAAATCATCAGGATTAAGCTGTATTGTTTTATTATACATTTTAATAGCTAACTCTCATATTCTTCTATATTAAAATATGTATTTCCTTTATTAAAGTATATTACAGGCTCATTCGGTTCTAGCTCTAATGCTGTATCATACGATCCAATAGCTTCTTCATATTCCTGTAACGCATCTAAAGCTAAACCCTTATAGAAATATGCTTTAGCGTCATTAGGGTTAAACTCAATTCTTTTATTGTATGCTTCAAGTGCTAGTTCGTATTTTTCAAGCTTTCTTAATATTTCTGCTTTATTGTTATAAGCATAAGGATGACTTGGATCTACTTCGATTGCCTTATTATAAGCTTCAAGGGCCAACTCATATTTTTCAGGAAACCTAAGTCCCAGTATTCTTAGTCTAAATCCATATCCAATATATGCATCTGCATCATTCGGATTTTGTTTTATAGCTTTATCACATTCTGCTAATTCTTTTTCAAAATCATTTGCAACTGATTCAGGTTGTTTATTAAACAAGAACTTATAATCACAAAAACATATTACTATCACCACAAGAATTAAAATGCCGACAATTAAATATTTGTACTGCATATGTGCTTATGATTTTATTGTAATTTATAATATTATAAATTACACTTTATAAATGATGTAACTTGTCTATAATAACTAATTAGTAATTAAGTTATTTAAAGCTCGATGAATAGGTCTAAGTTCATTTTTTTATCTGCTATTTCAGGTAATGTACTCGAATATTATGATTTTACGGTATATTCAGTTTTTTCGCTGATTATTGGACAAGTTTTTTTTCCAGGCGAATCAGAATTCATTAGAATTCTTCTAAGCCTTGGAGTATTTGCGGTTGGCTTTCTGACAAGACCGATAGGAGGCATATTATTCGGTTATATCGGTGATAGATACGGTAGACGTATCGCTTTAATAATCTCGATGCTAGGTATGACTATTCCGACCTTTATTATGGGTCTCATACCCTCATATGCAAGTATTGGAATTTATGCCCCTATAACTCTAGTTATAATGCGGCTTATTCAAGGTTTATGTATTAGCGGTGAAGGAACGGGAGCGGCTATTTTTATCCTTGAACATCGTCAAAATTTAAGACCGGGTTTTACTGCAGGTTTAGTACATGGTTCAAATATTGCCGGTACCTTAATTGCAACATTTATCGGTATTATAATAGAACGTTATTTCTCTCATATAGATTTTGCTTGGCGTTTTGCTTTTCTGCTTGGCGGATTTATGGGTCTTGCAGGATTTTACTTGCGATTGCGTGTATCGGAAACACCGATTTTTAAAATGCTTGAGAAAAAGAAACAAGTTCTTAAAGCACCTTTTTCCAATGTAATTAGAACTGCTTGGAGATCGATGTTTTTAACTATGTGTATAGGTGCTATCGCTAGCAGCGTTATGTATTTAGTAAAAACATATATAAATGTTTTCTATTATAATGTAATGCATCTTAGTAATACTATTGCTTTATCATATTTAGCATATAGTTCGTTTATTGCGATGATAGCGATGCCGCTTGCCGGCGGTACTGCCGACATTATCGGAAAATTTAAAATGGCAATGCTTGTTGGTGTTGCTATCTTGATATTGATTTTACCGACCATGTTACTTATGTCGACAAAAGAGATGTGGCAACAAATTATAGCTCTTACAATGCTTGGTATGCTCGCAGGAAGCATAGCAGGTACAGCTTATATACTCGTTATATCCTTGTTTACGGCAGAACAAAGATTTACCGGTGTTGCTTTCAGCTACAATTTTGCGATAGCGATATTTGGCGGAACTTCACCTATTATTTCTCGTTGGCTTGTAGAGCGCACAGGCTTATTTTATGCTCCGGCTTTTTATATTATGATCATTGCTGTCGTATTTTTAGTGATTATGTATATGATGAGGAAAGTAATTAAATTGTTGCTTAATAATTATGAACATAGAAAATAAAGAAATAACAAGTAGTTGGTTTACTAATTTACGTGATTTATTGTGCAAAGAATTTGAAAAAATCGAAGAAGAATATGCACAAACCAAAGGTTTAAAACCAGCTAAGTTTGTACGCTCAAGCTGGCAACGTAATGGCGGTGGTGGCGGTGTCATGTCTCTCATGAAAGGAGAAGTATTTGAAAAAGTCGGGGTTAATATATCTACCGTATTCGGTGAAATTTTTCCCGAATTCCGCAGCGAAATTCCAGGAGCAGAGCTAGACGGGAAATTCTTTGCAACAGGCATTTCATTAGTCGCACATCTTAAATCGCCACTAATTCCCGCTATGCATTTTAATACTCGTTATATAGAAACTTCTAAAAGTTGGTTTGGCGGCGGTGGCGATTTAACACCTTTTTATCCGGAAGAAAACGAAACTGTAAAGTTTCATGCAGCTTTTAAAGAAGCGTGCGATAAGTATGATTCTAGCTATTATCCTAAATTCAAAAAGCAATGTGATGAATATTTTTATCTAAAGCATCGAAAAGAGCCGAGAGGAGTAGGCGGAATATTCTATGATTATTTAAATAACGGTAATTTTGAACAGGATTTTGCCTTTACACAGGACGTAGGTAAGGCTTTGTTGTCGGTATATCCTGAAATCGTTAGAAGTAAGTTATTTTTACCTTGGACAGCTGAGCAGAAAGAATACCAGCTTATAAGGCGAGGTAGATATGTAGAATTTAATTTACTATATGACCGCGGTACTAAATTCGGCTTAATGACCGATGGAAATGTCGAAGCAATATTAATGTCATTGCCACCTGAAGTAAAGTTTAATTGACTTTTTTAAAATCATAACCGGAATGGCAAAATGCTATTTCGGTGTGTTGAAACTTCTGTCAAAAGTGAGAGTATTTTCCACAAAACCGATGCAATCCTTGGTTTATAGTAAAATGCATTGAATTAGGTGACATTTCTATTTCATTTTTTAATTTTTAAATAATATATCTCATATCGTAAATGGGTTGGCATTAGCAATATTCGTTATATCCTTAAAAAATAAAATATTTCTTATAAATATCATCTAATTCAGTGCATTTCACTTTCAGTGCATTTCACTATAACAAATTTTTTTACTTTGTAAGTTTAGGCGGTAAATAATGTTCTGTTGAGATTACTTTTTTACCAGTTTTATTTTTCAAGGCCGTTTTAGCGTTTTTAGCTATACTTTCTCCTATTTTACCTGCAACCTTATTTTCTTTCATATTTCTCGCTACGACCGTGTCGTTTCCAATTATCCCTTGCTCTATCAATTAACTTTTCCGGATCAGAAATTTCTTGAATCCTCTCATAACCGACTTTAGCAAACCATTGTTTAAACGGTTCTGCCTTTGGAGACGGAATAGATTGTATAATACGAAGTAATGACTCTGTATTTGCACAGTCTGTTATATATTTTTTTCCATCTGTGGCAGTTAATTTCAGTCCGTGACAATTTGTCACGACCTCACTTTTTTCTTCGTTTAACCTTTTTTAGTTTTCTCCAATAAGCTCCAGGGTCACTACTATCAGTCAATGCTCCTACTACGTCGACTACTGAGAACCACCATTTGTTATTATGCAAAATTCTTCTAATGGTTTTATCTTTAAAAATTACTAACTTATTAAGTTCATCGCTATTATTCATAATTGTTCCATATTATTTTTTATGAATTATAGATATTCTAAATAAATTTTACAACTTATATTAAAAATAAACCATTAGTTTAAAATAAGTTATAGATTGACCAAAAGTGAGAACATCTCTCACATAACTGATGTAATCCTCGACCTTATGGTCGGGGAGATAATAGGCATGTCCAGAGCTTAAAGCAATGCTTTAAGCAAAACCTATTATAGCTGACTTTTGGCAGTTCTGCTAACTCCCTGACCACCAAGGGTTTATTTCTCTTCGGTGGTTGAAACTTAAGCAATTTAAGTTTAATTAATCGGGAGCAACTACATATCCAACCAAACTAACAAGAGCCTACCTGAACTCGTAGCAGAGTTTCTAGAAAGACCTTTGAAAAAGAGAGATATCAACGCAACAGAGAAAACGCTTAGCAAAATTAGAAGCAATATTTGGTATTGCTAAAGTATAGATGAGCAGACATTGCTTTATTTATGCCATTCCTGCTTTCCTTTCACGGAAAAACATTGCCCGCATGGATCGGTTTTAACGTCATTGCGAGGAAATTACGTAAGTAATTGATGAAGCAATCTTAGGAGCTTGTTATTATTTCATGAGATTGCCACGCAGCTTACCGCTGCTCACAATGACGATATATCTTTAACAATCCCTTTTCAAATAAAAAGAGTATACTAATCAAATGGTTTCACTATAACCATAATCACTGCAACAATCATACAAATAGCTGGAATCTCATTAACTATGCGATAAAATTTTTCTGAATGGACATTCTTACCATTTGCAAAATCTTTTCGCCATCTTGCAAGTAAACCATGAAATATCACTAAAATTAATACTGCAAACATTTTAACGTGAAACCAAGTATCAAGAGCAACAAACCCGTAAATATGAGCATTTATTAAACCAAAAATAAATGTGCTAATCATTGCTGGATTCATAATGAATCTGAGTAATTTTTGCTCCATTACTTGTAAAGTACTATCTAGCTCACTACCTACTTTAGCTTTGATATGATAAACATATATTCTAGGTAAATAAAGAAGTCCTGCCATCCAACATATAGCAGATATCAGATGGACTGACTTAAACCATAGATAGTAACTTGCCATTCTTTTCCTTATTAATTTGTTAATTTACACAAACATTTAGTAAATTCGTTTGGACATATTCTTGTACTAGAGCTACTCATAACTAAATTAGTATCAACCTTATTAATAAATCGTAGCAATATATTTGTCAAACTATTAATAAAAATTTTATTTGTTCCAAGTGTCGGAATTCGGGTATATTGAATTTCATATTTATCTGCGATTAATTTATATTCAATATCAAGCTCTACTAGTGTTTCAACATGCTCGGATACAAAGGATATAGGTACGATAATTATGTCTTTTTTTAACTTTCCTGCTAGCTCTATTTCGTCTTCCGTATTTGGTTTTAACCACTCTATAGGTCCTACTCTACTTTGATAAGTTATCTTATAATCTAGATCTTTTATATTTAATTCTTTAACTATTGCTTGTACTGTTTCTTTTATCTGAAAACTATAAGGATCGCCTGCTTTTATTAGTTTTTCGGGTAACCCGTGAGCAGAAAATAATATACGAAAATTTTTATCGTATAGTTTTTCTTTAATTAATGAAACATGGGCTTTTATAAAATCTTTTTCTAGAGGATAACAGCAAATTGTTTTAATTGGAATATCAATATTAAGGTTTTGTAAAAAATTTTTAACTGATGATCCTGTCGTAGTACTTGAAAACTGAGAATATAGAGGCAATAATATTATTTCGCTTGGATTATATTTTTTTATTTGACCTATTACTTCTTTAGCAAACGGTGCTGAATATCTCATATTTATAAAAATAGCGAAATCTTCTTTTATAAGTTGCTTTAGCTTTTCGGTTAGTGCTAGTTTCTGTTCCTCTGTTTCCTGAAGTAAAGAAGATTTACCACCGATTAAAGAATAAATTTTTTGAGATTTTTTCTCTCTAGTAATAGAAATTATTTTAGCGATAATATAACGCAAAGGATTTGGTAAATTAATTATAGCTTTGTCATAGAATAGATTAAATAGAAAAGGCTTCACTGATTTAAGGTCTTTTGGACCGCCTAAATTAAAAAGTACTATTGCTATTTTTTTCTTCATATAACCTAACATATTCTGTCAAAAATTCTACATTTTCCATAGGTGTTTCAGGCAAAATACCATGTCCTAAATTAAAAATAAAATTCTTTCCTCTCATTACCTGAAGAATTTTATAAGTTTTTTCTTTAATAATTTCTTTATTAGTTAATAATACAACCGGATCTAAATTACCTTGTACTATTACTTTATCACTCCACTCTTTCATTTTTTCAAGAGGGACCATTTGATCTACGGCTAAAATATCTATCGGTACTTCTTTTATAAATTTTTCGTACAATAATCCCGCTCCTTTAGGAAAAGCAATTATAGGAGTTTTTGGAAAAACTTCTTTTACTTTTAGTACAATCTTTTTTGTCGGCTCTATTACAAATTCAGTAAATTCCTCTTCTGCAAGTACTCCTGAGCATGAATCAAAAAGCTTTAAAACATCTGCTCCAGATTTTGCTTGATTTATAAGATGATCAGCTGTTTTTTCCGTAATAAAATTTAATAATTCTTCAGCAAGTATTTTATTTTCATATATAAATTTTTTGCTCGTTTTAAAATCCTGTTTTCCTTTTCCTTCTAGCATGTAACTCATCACTGTCCAAGGACTACCTACAAATCCTATTAAAGAAGTGGGAGATGGTAATTCTTTTTTTACTTTTTTTATTATTTCATAAACTTTTTCTAATTTATCATTCGGATTGATTTGCAGATATTTAAAATCTTCTTGTGATTTGAATTGCTTTAATATAGGCCCTATATTTTCTTTAAAATCCACTTCCCATCCAAGAGCATGAGGTAAAACTAATATATCAGAAAAAATAATAGCTGCATCAAATCCATAACGTTTTATCGGTTGTAAGGTTACTTCCGTTGCTTTGTTAACATCATAACAAAAATCTAGAAAATTTTTTGTTGTTTCTCTTACTTTTTTATATTCCGGCAAATATCTACCTGCTTGACGCATAAACCAAATAGGTATTTTATTACTATTTCCTCTTAACGGATTTATAATTTGCTTCATGCAATTACTAAAGATATTAATATGATAAATATATTTATTATTTGTTGTTTATGTAAATAGAATTATGTAGATTAAATGTTTTAAACAGAGTTATCAACAAAATTTTCATTAAAATTTTCTTAAAAATATCGGTATTTTTAATTATCATTCACATAAGTTTGTAATGAATTTATACAAGTGGATAATTGAGTGTAAAATTCATTTATAGCTTAGAAAAGACTATTTTTTCAAAGAAAAATGATATTTATGCACAATTTTATCCACAAACTATTTATTTAAAAGAAAATACACTAAATTTACTTGATTTAATAAGGATTTGAGGAAATTTTTAATAGATTTTAATAGGAAAAATAATAAGTTATTAAAAAATTTATCCACAATTACATGTGTAAAGTATGACAAAGCTAATTATTCACTTAGTTTCAGACTCTTCCGTGCAAACTGCAAAATATGCAGCAAATTCTGCCCTTGCACAATTTACTTCCGTAAAACCAAAATTATATCATTGGCCAATGATTAGAAATTTGGAATTGCTAAATGAAGTATTAAGTAAAATAGAATATAAACATGGGATAGTATTATACACGATTGCCGATCAAGAACTCCGAAAAGCTTTAACGAAATTTTGCTATGAATTAAAAATTCCATGTATTTCTGTAATAGGTAAAATTATTAAAGAAATGTCTGTTTTTTCAGGTATTGAAATAGAAAAAGAACAGAATTACAATTATAAATTTGATAAAACTTATTTTGATACACTTAATGCCATAGATTATGCTATAAGACATGATGACGGACAAATGCTTAATGAATTATCAGAGGCTGATATAATATTAATAGGTCCTTCTAGAACTTCTAAGACACCGACTTCCGTATTTCTAGCGTATAACGGTTTAAAAGCTGCCAATATTCCTTATGTTTATAATTGCCCCTTTCCTGATTTTATAGAAAAAGATATAGATCAATTGGTAGTAGGATTCGTTATTAATCCAAATAGGTTAATTGAGATAAGAGAAGCTAGATTAAATCTATTACAAATTAACGAAAATAAAAGCTATACAGATTTTAATATAGTACAAAAAGAGTGCCTAGAAGTCAGAAAAATTTGTGATCAAAGAAATTGGCCGGTAATTGATGTGTCGACTAGATCAATAGAGGAAACAGCAGCTTTAATAATGCGAATATATTATAATAGAAAAAATAAATATAATAAATAAAAAGATTTTCATTATTTACAAGTAGAAGCCTGTACTTTATAATTTTATTTATAAATATAGATGTTGTCCATATGAATCCGAAAACAACACTATGTCATCCCCGCGTATGTGGGAATCCAGTAAAACCTATAAAAAACTTGTTTTTTTAGGTTTATTTTTTAAATATGTAACTTCTATATAAATATTTCCGCCTACGCGGGGATGACATAAACGAGTCATGCAATAAGGCTGTTAAAAGCGGGAATTGACATAAAAGCCATATGGACAATACTACAAAAACATAGAGGAATTTATGGCAAATAACGTAACGGATAGCTCTTTTAAAAAGGAAGTATTAGAATCGGATTTACCTGTACTGGTTGATTTTTGGGCAGAATGGTGTGGACCGTGTAAAATGTTAACACCGATAATAGATGAAATCAGTAAAGAATTACAAGGCAAAGTAAAAGTACTTAAAATGAATATTGATGAAAATCCTAACACTCCTTCAGAATACGGTATTCGTAGTATTCCAACGATAATGTTATTTAAAAACGGTGAACAAAAAGATACTAAAATAGGTTTGCAACAAAAAAATTCTCTTTTAGATTGGATTAATAAATCTATTTAATATTTATTTTATGTCACTTAGCCATCCAAAAGTATTTATAGAGATAACTAATGGTTATGTTGAAGGTATTGATACTCATAAAAGAGCTCAAGGTTTAAAGCATTTCTTCTTGAAAAAAGGAGTCTCTCTTTCTCCAAATATACCTATATTAAACAATATTAATTTTTCTTGTTATGAGGGAGAAAAAATAGCTTTTATAGGGAGTAACGGTTCGGGAAAAAGTTCGCTTCTAAAGCTAATCGCCGGAATATATCCGTTAAAATCCGGTACAGTCAAAGTTTATGGAGATATTGCGGCAATTATAGATATGGGAGTTGGTTTTGAGCCTGAGCAAACTGGTCGTGAAAATATAAAAATGTTAATGCTATATAATAATATGCTAGATAAATATAGCAAAAAAATTGAAAAAGAAATTATAGATTTTTCAGAACTTGGTAGTAAAATTGATTTACCGATAAAAATTTATAGCTCCGGTATGTTATCACGTCTTGCTTTTTCTGTATCGATATTTCAAAATCCGCAGATTCTATTACTTGATGAAGTTTTTGCGGCAGGTGATAGCTATTTTATAGAAAAATCTCTTAGTTTAATGAAGAATAAATTTAAAAATACTCCTATTTCAATAATAGTAAGCCATCAAGAAGAAATTATAAAAGATAATTGCGATAGATGTATTTTATTAAAAGACGGCAATATTATAGGTGATGGTACACCATCGGAAATGTTTAAAATCTATAACCAACAACAAGGAAATTCATAAATGATAAAGTATTTTTTTTCTAAAAAATACTGGCGGGCGATAGCATTACTAGTTAAAGCTTCTATAATTAGGCAAAATAAAGATTCTTTTTTAGGTTCTTTATGGAGTTTAATTCAGCCTTTTATTCACATAATGGTAATTTCATATTTTTTTGGTTTTTTATTAAGACAGCCGAGAGAATTTATGGTAATGAACTTAGTCGGTGGTATTCCTTTGTGGAGTTTTATAGTAAGTAGCTTAACGATTTGTTCAAGTTCTTTAGTTACACGTGATCAAATAATAAAAAAAGTTAGAATTTCTAAGACTTTTTTTCCTGTTGCGGATAGTTTAGGGCAGTTATATACTTTAATTTGCTCATTTTCGGCAATGTATTTTGCTTTTATTTTATTATTTCCAGAAAAGTTTTCTTGGCAAATAATATTTATGCCGATATTAATTTTGCCCTTAATAATATGTGTGATTAGCGGTTCTATCGCAGTAGCATTTTTAACGCCGTATATTCGAGATATTCCGCAAATGTTAAGTGTTATTCTTGGAGTTATTTATTGGAGTATACCGATAGTTTATCCATATTCGCTAATTCCGGAGTCTAAAAAGATATATTTTGAATTTAATCCGTTCTTTTTAGTTATAAGACCCGTACAAGCGTTAGTGATTGACGGAACATTACCGGATATGATGCTGATAGTTAAGTCTATTATAGTTGCATTTATTACTGTTTGTATCAGTTATTTAATTTATAGACAATTTTCTAAAAGAGTTATTTATTATTTATGAAACTTGGTTTTAATCTAGATTTTGATGAATTAGATTTAACCGGACTTAAAAAATTAGATCAAATATTTTTAGATTATCTCTTTAAAGCCGATAGATCTTTGCATAAAGATTTAATGTTATTTAGATCAACTCCTCTCTCCATTATTCCAAAAGATTATTCCGAATTTTTGCTAAAAATTTCCCCTCATTTAGACGATTTTTTAGCAGAGTTATTTTGTATTTCAAAAGAAATAACGATATCAAGGTTAAAACATAAAGATTTTGATATTATTTATGAATGTAAAAGAAAATTTGTTCAACGTGTTGCCGTAAAAAAATATCCACCGGAAAAAATAAAAGATATTGATTTTGAAGATGTGTATTTAAAGTTAACTGATTTAATAGGTGCGAATTTTACTTCTAGAGAATTTGCCAAACAAATAATTATATGGCAACAGGCAGAAGAAAGTTTTGCAGAAGAATTAGACATAGCAGCTAGGTATGCTGCGTATAGGGTTTATTCGTGTGAGGGTATCAAGCCACAGGATGACATCCTATTCAACCTTCCACAAAAACTAGATAAAGAAAATCTAATAAACGATAAAAAAATATTAAAGTATCAAAAAAATGAGAGAGTAGATTTTGACTATACAGATTCTTTTTTAAATCTAGATGAAGCTTTAAACCATTCTCATTATTGTATTTATTGCCATAAGCAAAATAAGGATAGCTGTTCTAAGGGATTACTGCAACCTCAGAATCGTCATTGCGAGGAGCGAAGCGACGTGGCAATCTCAGGAGATTTGACGAGATTGCCACGCTCCTTGCAGTCGCTCGCAATGACGGATTTAAAACAAGGCTGTCCGTTAAAACAAAAAATTTCTGAAATGAACTATGTTAAGGCACAAGGTTTTAACCTAGGTGCTCTTGCTATTATCGTTATTGATAATCCGATGGTTGCAGTAACAGGTCATAGGATTTGTAATGATTGCTCAAAAGCTTGTATTTACCAAAAGCAAGATCCGGTAAATATCCCATTAATAGAATCAAATATTTTAGAAGAAACGCTTAAATTACCTTACGGCTTAGAAATATATTTACTGCTTACTCGTTGGAATCCGCTTAATATTTATGCACCGCTTCCGAAAGAACCTACTAATTATAATATTTTAGTTACCGGTCTTGGTCCTGCAGGTTTTAGTCTTAGCTATTATTTATTACGGTCAGGTCATAATGTTGTGGCTATTGACGGTTTAAAAATTACTCTACTGCCTTTTGACGTTCATAAGCCTATAAAATTTTGGCATGAATATAAAAATTTGTTATCGGAAAGAATGCCAAGAGGATTTGGAGGGGTAGCGGAATATGGGATTACCGTTCGGTGGGATAAAAACAATCTCGATATATTGCGGCTAATATTAGAGAGAAATAATAATTTCAAATATTATGACGGAGTAGCTTTAGATTTTAATATAACGAAAGAACAAGCTTTCGATTTTGGTTTTGACTATATAGCTTTTTGCATTGGAGCAGGTCAGCCGAAAGTTTTAGATATAGAAAATTTTGAAGCTAAGGGCGTAAAAACGGCTTCTGATTTCTTAATGACTTTGCAAAGCGGAGGGGCATTTTTGAAAAATTCTAATACTAATATGGTAATTAGGATGCCGATTGCGGTAATAGGCGGCGGTCTTACTTCCTTAGATGCAGCAACGGAAAGTTTATATTACTATAAAAAACAAGTAGAGGAATTTGCCGAAGATTATATAGAAAAAGATTTAACGGAGGAAGATAAAGAAATAGCTGAAGAATTTATTGCTCATGCAAAATTGTTTAAAGAAGCTAAGAATAATGAAGAATTAAGAAAGGTTTTTAATAAGCTTGGGGGTGCTACTATCTACTATCGTGGAAGATTGCAAGATTCGCCGGCATATAAATTAAATCACGAGGAGCTAATATATGCATTAGCACTCGGTGTTGATTTTAAGGAAAATATACAACCTTTAAGGATTAATGTTGATAAATACGGTCATGTGGAATCTGTGGAGTTTGAGAATCGAAACCGTCATTGCGAGCAGTCAAAGACTGTGTGGCAATCTCACGAGTTTGGCTTAACAAGATTGCCGCGTCAATGCTATGCATTTCCTCGCAATGACATTAAAACTAAAACCGTGATTATGGCAATCGGTATAGAAAATAACACTCAATTCGATAAGGATAAATATAGTTATTTCGGTGATTGTAATCCTAAATATTCGGGTAGTGTAGTGAAGGCTCTTGCTAGTGCCAAAGAAGGGTACGACGCTATTAACAAAAGGCTTATAAATAATAATCCTAGCTTTAAAGGTAGTTATAAAGATTTTTGTACGCAGCTTGATTATTTGCTGACTTCTAGGGTTAATAAAATAAATATTTTAGATGATAAAACTTTTGAGTTGATAATTCATTCGCCGCTTGCTGCTAAAAATTTTAAGTTCGGACAGTTTTTTCGCTTACAAAATTATTCTGAAGATGCTGCTAAGTTAATAGAGCCTATAGCCTTAAGCCCTATCGATATTGATGTAGAAAAAGGCTTAATTAGCTTTATAGTTTTTGAAGTCGGTAAATCTACTAGCTTATGTAAAACATTATCCGAAAATGAGAAAGTAGTTTTAATGGGACCGACAGGTTCGCCGCTAGAAATACCTCAAAATAAAAAAATAGTTATTGTTGATTTCGAAGCCGGTAATATAGGTTTATTAAAAGTTCTAAAAGAAAATAATAATGAAGTTATATTTGTTACCTATCCTGATATAAAAATCCGTAAATTAGTTTCAGTGGATATAGTAATAATTAATGCTTCTCCTGAAATAATAGAAGAATTGCAAAGTCTAAAAAATGAAATATTCAGTGAAGATACAAAAATAATAGTTAGCGTTAATTCATCGATGCAATGTATGATGAAAGGAATTTGCGGACAATGTATTCAAAAAGTTAAAGGAGAGCAGAAATATATTTTTGCATGTAGCCAGCAAAATCAAAATGCAGAAATAGTTGATTTTAAGAGCTTGAAAACTCGTTTACGCCAAAACTCTTTGCAAGAAAAAATAAGAAAATTAGTGGCTAATTCATCCATGATTTAATAACTTCAATTAACTCTTCTAGTTGTTCAGGTGATAATTCACCAATTTTTTTTGAAAAGTTGGGGCATCTATTAAATCCGTTGTTAGAGTGCAAACTGTTATACTGGGATGATTTTTATATAAATTAGATTGAACAACAACAGTGGGGCGAGGTTTACCATAATCTCCAGATATTACACCAAGCAACAATATATCTTTTTTTAATTTCTATTATTTCCATTCATCTAACCAACTTTCTTCATTGTGTTTTAACCATAAGTCGGCATCAGGATTGTTTTCTTTACTAGCTAATAAGGATTGACGTTTAGCTTCTTTGGTTAGGTCTGAATTTTCTAGTTGTTTAAGATATATACGTATTGCTTCACTAATTATCCAGCTTTTTCCACGGTGTAAATCATGAGTTGCTTTTTCAAGTTTTTTACTTAAATTTATTTCTAAGCGTATACAACAGTCGTAATACTAACACAAAGTGTTACATATCGCTAGTTAAATAAATTTACTTCTCAAAACGACAAAATGCTCTACTACTATCTTGATTAAGAAAATCGATAATTTGTATTACTATAGAATTATTGTTATATTTCTCGGCAACTTGTTTTATACGCTCAGCAAAATTACCTTCACCTGAGAAGATTTCTTCGATAGCTTTTAAAGCACTTAAAGACTTTACTTTATCAAACCCTTTTCTATTCATACCGATTAGATTTAAGCCCTCAAGCACCGCACGTTTGCTACTTACAAGCCCAAACGGTATTACATCTGCTCCGACCGGCGATAGTCCGCCGATCATCGAATATTCACCGATTCTAGCATATTGATGTACGGCAGACAGTCCGCCAATTATTGCATAATCACCTACCCCAATATGACCTGCTAGGCTTACATAATTAGCAAATACTACATTATTGCCGATTTTACAATCATGACCTATATGGACGCCGACCATAAATAAATTATTATTTCCTACTCTTGTCACCATTCCGCCGCCTTGGCTTCCTGCTTGTACCGTAACATATTCTCTAATAGTATTATTAGAGCCGATTATCGTGCTTGATCGCTCATTAGCATATTTTAAGATTTGTGGAGGTTGACCTATTGATGCAAAAGGATAGATTACGGTATTTTCGCCGATTTCGGTAATCCCTTCAATTACTACATGGGATTTTAGCTCGACATTGTCATGAAGCACAACTTCAGGACCTACAATACAATACGGTCCGATTTTTACGTTTTTACCGAGCTTTGCACCTTCTGCAATTACAGCTGTAGTATGGATATTAGAATTTGACACTATGTCCCTATGCTTTATCTTTAATCATTGCGGTAAACTTACTTTCTGCAGCTATTTCACCTTCGACCGTAACCGTACTTGAAAATTTCCATACGTTAGCTCTTTGCTGATCAATAACAGCGTGGATATGCATAGTATCCCCTGGCTGAACAATTCTACGAAATTTTGCATTTTCGATAGCCATTAAAAACACTTCTTTATTCTTAGTAGAACCTAAAGATTTAGCAACTAATATAGCAGCTAATTGTGCCATAGCCTCAACCATTAAAACACCGGGCATAACAGGCCTTGCCGGAAAATGTCCTGTAAATTGCGGTTCGTTAACAGTAACGTTTTTAATACCTGTTATTGATTTGTTAGGATCGATTTTAAGTACTCTATCTACTAATAAAAATGGATAGCGATGAGGTATCCAATCCATGATTTCGGTAATATCTATGATCATTTATTTAGGTCTCTTCTTTAATGTAAATTTTCCGTCATTGCGAGGAAATTATGAAATAATTGACGAAGCAATCTAGTAAAAAGTACTAAAATCAGCACTTTTTGCTAATTTTTTTGGATTGCCACGTAGCCTATGGCTGTTCACAATGACGACTCAGGTATTCATGCAACAACAAAGCTCTTTTCAATAGCAAGCTATTTTTTTAATTTGCTATTAGAGGTCTTTAGTAATTGTTTCATAATAATAGATTGTCTATGCCAATCCATGATAGGAACTGCAGGGCTGCCGCCGACAATTTTACCTGCTTTTATATTTTGTGCTACACCGCCTTGTGCCGCTACCTGTGCCCCGTCGCCTATATTTAAATGTCCGGCGATTCCTACTTGCCCTCCAAGAGCACAATATTTACCGATCGTGCTACTTCCTGCTATACCTGTCTGTGCTACGATAATAGAGCCTTTACCTATTTTGACGCCATGCCCTATTTGTACTAAATTATCTATGCGGCATAAATCTTTTATAATTGTATCTTGAAGTGATCCTCTATCAATAGTAGTGTTTGCACCGATTTCAACATTATTGCCGATTTTAACTATTCCTATATGAAATATTTTGTGATGTACACCTTTTTCGGTAGAAAATCCAAACCCGTCCTGTCCAATTTTTGCACCTGCAAGTATTACGACGTCGTCGCCTATAATTGCATAATTTATTGAAACATGTTGTTCTATTCTAGCGTTTCTGCCGATATTTACGCCTCTACCTATAAAACTTCCGGCTTCTATAATACTATTATCACCTATAATAACATCGTCTTCAATAACTACATTGTGACCTATATAACAATTTTTTCCGATAGTCGCCGAATCTGCAACAATAGCAGATTTCATTATTTTAGCAGGGTATGATTTAATAGGAGCATAAAAAAAATCTATTAATTTGCCGTAAGCAAAATATGAGTTCTGAGCGTGTAATAAAACAGTATTTGGATTTACTTCTCCCGTAAAATTTTTCGGCACTATACAAGCAGCAGCTTTGGTAGTTTTTAAAAATTCGGAGTATTTAGGATTGCTTAAAAAGCTAATATCATTTGGTGATGCTTCCTGCAGAATTTTAATATCATGAATAGCTATATCTTCATGAATCTTAGGAGGTTCTATAATATCGTATAAAAAATCTATAATTGCCGTTAGTTTTCTTGGCCCTAGATTTTTATAAAAATTACTAACCATATAACTTTAAGCAAATTAATCCTTAGCGACAGTATATAAGTGATAGTTTTATTATGCAACAAAATTTACAGGTGGCATAAAAGGTATTGCTAAGTAAAGAATGATATCGTCATTGCGAGCAGCCGTAGGCTGCGTGGTAGTCTCATGAAATAATAACAAACTCCTGAGATTGCTTCGTCAATTGCTATGCAATTTCCTCGCAATAACGGAAAAACCGGTCCACGCAACAACGTCTACTTGATTGTAAGATCTAGGAAAAAAATAGATAAAAAGTCACAAATATTAATTTATGTTTTATTAAGAAGAATTAAATTAATATATTGTAGCTATTTTAGTACAAATCTTATCAATTTTTACAAAAATATTAATAAGCTAATTTCTTTTAATAAAGCCTAAATTATATTAACTAAATCAAGGTATTAAAAGACAAAGATTGTTTAAAAAAATATCCAGAAAGTAGTTGGAGCTTCCGGTGGTACAATAGCTGCTTTCTTCATAGCACTAGGATATCAACCGGAAGAAATTGAGGATATACTTAAGAAAATTGATTTTAATAAATTTTCAGATTATACTAGTAAATGGGACCAAGTGTATAATCTTGTATTCTACAGAGGGTTAAATTCTGAAAAATATCTAGAAGAATTTTTAGGGCAATATTGAAAGACAAGGGATTTGACCCCGATGTTACTTTTAAACAGCTACATGACAGTCAAAAAACAAATATAGATTTATACGTAGTGTGTACTAATCTCAGTACTCAATTTCCGGAAATTCTATCTTATGAAAATGCTCCTGATGAGAAAGTCGTAAAATTTGTATACGCTTCAGGGGCTTTTCCTATATATTTTCAGCCCGTACAAAAAACTGTTCAAGGAGTAGTTTTAACATATGTGGATGGCGGAGTTACGAATAATTACCCGGTTGAGGTATTTGATGATAAAACTGCAGCACGAAGCCTCCCTCAAACAGATAATAAAAATTATAAAACTCTTGGGTTTAAACCAATCAATAAAGAAATATTAGAAGCTTATCAGAATTGTACAGAACCTAAACTGTTTGTGGATACTACTACTGTTGTGGATCAACTATATGCATTAACTGAAGTTCTCACAAGCTCTGACTTGATAAATTGTTTTCAGAATCATGATAGAACAGTTTTTATTGATGATCATAATATATCAGCTTTAAGTTTTGATATCATAGCTGAACAAAAAGAAGCATTAATAAATTCAGGTTATTCTGCAACTTGTGACTATGTGACGAAAATGGAGAATATAATGCTTGCAGGACTAGGAGTAAACGATTCTAATGATAGCCTTGTACTATAACAACACGAGTGGATAACCCGCTATTCGCTTTAATCTTGTTTTACAGATAGCATAAAAGGTATTGCAAAATAAAGAATTGATATCGTCATTGCAAACGACTGTAAGCTTTGTTGTATGGCTCGAAAAACCCGCTCGATGTCATTTCCGCGAAAGCGGAAATGACATAAAACGAGTCATGCAAGCAATACCAATTTTTGAAATCAATAATCATATTGACTTGTTTAAAGTTTTGCTTAGAATTATCTTGGAACAGCTAAGGTTGTTCTGGAGTATAGAAACCTCCATCAACAGGCGGTAAAATCACCGTTAAATTGGTTTATTCCTCGATATTTTACGGTCGGGGAGGTAGTAGTCATGTTCAGGGCTTAGAGTATTAACTTTAAGTCTAAAAACTACTCAGCTGTTCTTGTTGACGGTGTTTCTAACTCCCTGATCACCAATCGGGCTTTAACTTAGCTTCTTGGTGATCAAACTTGAATCATTTAAGTTTAACTAAGGAGAACTAAGCCGTTATGAACACTAAAACAGTAGAAATAGCTATTATTGAGCCATATCTAGATTTTTTTATTAAAGACAAAGACTTATTACGTGAAATTTATCCAAATGGTATAAATAGGGAATTAAGAATAGAATTTATTTTAGTTAAAAAACCTTACACATCATATTCTTACTACAAATTAATTAGAAATTTATTCAATTTACCATACCGAAAATTAGAAAATTATACTTATAATCGATAAACAACTTTTAAAAGCATCACTTGGTTTATTTCGTTCAATTATTCTTGGCACTGTATTATATCTAAACTTAGTTAAAATTTTTATCTATGATAAGAATGATTTTGTATTGAACATACGAGTTTTAAAAAGTAATGAAAATTACTTTTTGTTATATTAAAATTAATTACTTTAAAAAACTGATTAACTGGGAGTAATTAAATAAGCAGAATTTAAATGGTGGAGGCAAGTATACTCAAATGCTTTCAAAAATTGCTCTTTCATTTTATCAAGGATTCGCATCCTCACCTCTCAAAATAAAATTCAATTCTTGAAAGCATTTGAGTATACTTGCCTCCACCAAGCGATAGTATATTAAGTAATACTTTTTTGTATAACAAAATTTATAAGCATCATAAAAATTAAAGATGAAAGCAAAATTGTCCCTTTTTATTAATTCTATGTAGCGCTACTTTTTCTAGACAACTCAACATCTATCCCCCATTTTTCGTTTTCTAAGTGGGAGATAATACAACATATTGCTTCATTTGGTAAGCATGATAAATGTAAAAAAGGGTTTTAGAATCCGATTGAATTTTTTACATACTCCTGCAATGGCAAATGGGAATAATTTCATAAAATTATTCATCGTTATTATAATAGATTCAGGATTATTATTTTGTTCTTGTAAATAAGATGCTAATAGTTCCTTATTTACTTTCACTTTTTTATAGAATTTTGTAGCATATGCAATTTTAAAAAAATTTTATTTAGAAATGAAGCTGAATTTTTTAATAAGTTTTGTTGTTTTTCTTGCAATAATTCCCTTACCTCGGCAAATGCTTTGTCCGTATCTGTGTAGCTTGCAGCCATATTCCCATTATTATCAGCACGAATAATTATCTCAGGTGGCAGCAGCTTAATAACTCTAGAGAAACTGCTATCATGCCTTTTTTGGCTGCAAGCATTAACAATGTCCTTCCGAATTTATCAATAGCGTTAATATTTTCCTCAAACATTCTTGGAATAAGCTCTATACAAACATTATCTAAATCACGCCACATAGCCTTTGTTAATGCAGGCTGACCACGTATATTCTCGATCGTATTAATAGCCTAGTCAGATATCTTGGGAATAAGTTTTAAACAAGCTTCTTCTAAACCTGCATCAGCAGCTAAAATTAAGGCTGTATTACCATCCTCATCGGATTGATAAAATAAATTAGTATTTTTTATTTTATCAATTAATTTTTCTAGTAAAGATATTAGTTGATTATATAATATTTTATCTGATTCTTCAGGTGTTGATTCTTTATGTATTCCAAAAATTTTTTTATACGTATAAACATAATTTATCCTTATTAACCTAAAGTTAATTAAAATTACAAAATAAGTTTACAGATGCAATAGAAATTTAATTGAAGATATAAGATAACGGGATTTAAAGTAAGGAATGGTGGTGGCCACGGTTGGAATTGAACCAACGACACAAGGATTTTCAGTCCTTTGCTCTACCGACTGAGCTACGTGGCCGTATATACTCGATGAACTTGAAAAATTGGCTTCGTTGTCTTTGTAAGTTCTCGGATACTCACGTATTAGTATACGCTCCACTCCTCAGCTTACAGAATCCTTGCTCTTTTCCAAGTTGATCTTCGTCTATACTATTCTTTCATTTATTAAGGTGTAAGAACAAGAAATATAACTTAAGCTTATAATAGATTAATCGGCTTTTGTCTATTCTTAATTAGTAATATTAGACAAAAATACTTAATTATGATATTATGAGTGTTTATTTTTATAACGGTTTTTATGATCAAAATCGGCAATATTGAGCTTTCTTCAAATATTGTACTAGCTCCAATGTCGGGTGTTACGGATTTGGAATTTAGAAGATTGGTGAAAAGATTTGGTGCAGGGCTTGTAGTTTCTGAAATGGTAGTAAGTAGAGCAATGATTGTGGAATCTAGGCAGTCACTAAAAAAAAGTGCCATTATGTGTGATGATGCAACAAGTGCTTGCGTACAGCTAGCAGGCTGTGAGCCGAATGTGATAGCAGAAGCTGCTAAAATGAATGAGGGTATGGGGGCAAAAATTATCGATCTTAATTTTGGCTGTCCGGCGAAAAAAGTAGTAGGCGGTTATTCAGGCTCAGCTCTAATGAGGGATGAGCAGCTGGCAGCTAAAATTTTTGAAGCTACCGTTGAAGCTGTTAAGCTGCCGGTAACCGTTAAAATGCGTATGGGTTGGGATGATAATACGAAAAATGCTCCGACTTTAGCCAAAATTGCTGAAAGCTCAGGTGTTCAGATGGTTACCGTTCACGGTAGAACTAGATGCCAGTTTTATTCCGGTAATGCTGATTGGGATTTTATACGGTCAGTTAAAGAATCGGTAAAGATTCCGGTTATTGCTAACGGTGATATTACTAATTTTGCTAAGGCAAAAGAAGCCCTACAAAAATCCGGTGCAGATGGTATTATGGTCGGTAGAGGAGCATATGGCAAACCTTGGCTTATTTCACAAATTGATCATTATCTTAAAACAGGTGAAGAAAAATCTGCTCCCTCTATAGCAGAGCAGCTAGATATCGTAACCGAGCATTATGAGGCAATACTTGATTATTATGGTGAATCTGTGGGCGTACCTATTGCACGTAAGCATATTGGCTGGTATAGTAGCGGTTTACCGAATTCAGCAGAGTTTAGAGGTGCTGTTAATTTAATGAACGATCCTCTAGCTGTAAAAGAGAAAATTGCGGAATTTTATACGAGCGTTATGGAGACGAATAAATTAAAAGAATTTTAAGTTTTATTTTTGTAATATTGTTTTTAGTTTAAGCTATGCAAGTGAAAAAGCAGTAATTATAACTGATTATAAACCGGTATTTTTGCCTGTAATTGCTGAAAATAAAAAAATAAGAATTGCTATTCGTTCTTATTTAAATAATGAAAAATCATATTTCGTTTTAGTAGATCCGAATTCTTTTAAAACTGAAATAGCCCTACAAGAGCTGGTAATTTTACCTACGAATAAAATAGAAAAAGAAAATTTTCTAAAAAAATTAAGTAAAACTCCGTATATTAAAGTTTTAAATAAATATAGCTCTGCACCTTATATACAACAAAATTACGGTGCTACGAGTAGCATGCATGAAGTAAAAGGACGGTTCTTGACAATTGACATGTGTCCTTCTTCCAAAAGCTTTGAAGAAGATTTTTTTAAAAAGCTCGTAGAATTATCGATTAAACTAAATAAACCTATTCCGATTGCTATATGTGTTTCAGGATTATGGATTAATAAGCATACAGAAGAATTCTTATGGTTATTAAAACAACAAGAAAACGGTTATTTACAAATAACATGGGTTAATCATTCATTTAGTCATCCTTATTTTAAAGATAAACCTCTTGAAGATAATTTCCTTCTTTCCAATAAAGATGATTTTGAAAATGAAGTATTAGAAGCAGGGAAAATATTAGTAAGTTATAATATTGCTCTGTCACCTTTCTTTCGTTTTCCTGGATTAGTTTCTGATCAAACATTAATAGAAAAACTAAAAGACTTGGGATTTATTCCGCTTGGGAGTAATGCATGGCTTGCTAAAGGCGAAAAAGTTCAAAATGGTTCTTTTATATTGGTACACGGTAATAGTAACAAAAAAGCCGGAATAGATTTAATTATGCCGATGTTACCGGAATTAAAATTACTTTCTATTGAAAAGGCGTTTTTATTACATGACAATTGATTAGTTAGATATTAATAATACGGTAAGCCCATAGTTGTTCTTATATCACATGAAGAATATGAGAAATTTAATCAGCTTGAAGATATGTATTAGGCAATGCAAGCAAAAAATGCGAGTAAAAGCGGTTTTTTATCAGAGGAAGAGAGTAAGGATTTTTTAAATAAGATATTAAATATCTTTCTTATAGGAAAAAGAAATAATGGAGAAGTTTATAAATTATTTAAAAGAAAAATTAAATAGTTCATAATTATAACTTAACTTTTCTAGTAAGGCTTTTATCTCTTTAAATATCAAGTTTTGTATCGAATAGCGGAGAATCTTGTAAAAAATCAATAAGGGAAGATTCTTGAGAATTTTCTTTATGATTTGTTATTTTATACTACATAAACGTTTATTATTATCTAATACTTCTAGATTTACTTCGATTAAAGGCGAAATAAGTAAATGCTTAATAATTTCAGACCATTCTATTAAAATTAAATTGCCGTTTAATGCCTCTTCAAATCCAAGTTCATAAATTTCTTCAGGTGATTTAAGACGATATAAATCATAGTGATATATAGTGAAGTTAGATGCTTTATACGTTTGCAGTAAGTTAAAAGTCGGGCTTATAATGCTTGTATTTTCACCGCAAAAATATTTAATAATTTCACGACAAAAAAATGTTTTACCTGCTCCAAGGTCACCGTTAAGTAAAACTATATCATTTGGTTTTAAGCTTTGTGCTAAAAACTTTGCAAGCTTCTTTGTCTCTTCTTCGCTATTTAGTGTATGCATTTTTTAACTTGATAAATCATTTGTAAATATTGATTCTGAAAAGTGTTGGAACCTATATTCTGCACATTCCAGTTTTCACTATTTAATATTATTATTTTAGCGTTTAATTTGTCGTATAATCGTGAATTTTGTTCATTACTTAAAACAAGACATTTGTTATTAGACTCTTTAATTAAATCTTCTAGCTTGCTTATATATCGGAGGCTTTTTTGACTTTCGCTATATAATTTTGCAGTTTTAATATTAGTATTAAGAAAAAAATACTCGCTACTGTCACTTAATAAAATTACGTCTTTTATCGTTGTAAGCTCATTATTTTTAATCTCTTGTAGCTTATTTAATTCTTTAAGTGCTGTTGAAAGGTTATTATTAATATCTTCTTGTAGCTCAGGAAAATTTTTACTAAATATTCGTGCAAATTCCTGTAGTAAAATCACAGCATTATTAAGATCAAGCCAAATATGCCAATTATCTTTTATAGTGGTTAAAGATTTAATATCACTGATTTTTATAATGTTTTTGCTATGATTATCAATTAATTTCTCGGCAAAACCGTCAAATTGTTCATTAATATAAATTGCTATATCGGAATTTTTGACTTTTACTAAATCACTAGGTTTTAAATTATAATGATGTGGACAGTCACTACTAATAGCTAAGCTTTCGATATCCGCTTTATCCTTAACAAGCATCGAAACAATACTGCCGATTGGCGTAATACTTACAACTATCTTAGGCTTAGCATAGCTAGTAAGGCTGAGGAATGTAAGGAATAGTAATGCTAGGTATGTCATCCCTGCGAAGGCTTGCTTGCGTTGATACCAAATCGTCATTGCTAGCGACTGAAAGGAACGTGGCAATCTCAAGATTTTGGTACGAGATTGCTTCGTCAAAATTTTCAATTTTTTCTCGCAATAACGGTTTGACTTACTAGCTCTCATAATTTCGCCAACAACTCTAATTTACTAGGTTTAAAATCCTGCTTTATCCAAAAATTTTTTAGATATTCTAGTTTTGCTCCTATCTCTTTTTTTTCTATATTCATATTTAACAAATCATTACCGTTTACTTGGAATTTAGGACGTAATAACGCCTCATATTTAAGGATAAATTCTTTTACTTGTGAATGATTTAATTTACCGATTATGCTAGCTGCTAATAAATATTCCTTATAATTCTTTTTTTCAAACCAAATTTTTTTCATGTTAAATTTAGCGTCATTCAGAAAGTTCGTTATTGATAATATTTGCATTGCTTCATGTTTTGAGAATTTCCAATCTAGAAAGACCTTTAAATTTAAATCTTTTTGACAATATAATAAGAGTGCATATCGAGTAACTAATTCTAATTTAAAATCATTTGCCTGCTCAAAAAATTTTATTTCATAATTTTGGATAGAGAATATTAGTTCTAATATTCCTATTTCAAACATAGCTTTTAAAATTTGTGCTGCTCTTTTTGAAACAATAATTTTATCCATTTCGCTTTTAATTCGCTCTCGTGATAAAGTTTTTAAGCCGTCTTTTAAAGCTTTACATGCTTTAAAGCTGCCATCATCAAGCTGATTCGCATAATAGCTAGAAAACCGAAAAAAGCGTAGAATTCGCAAATAATCTTCTTTAATTCTATCTAGAGCTTTCCCTATAAATACAACCTTTTCCTGCTGCAAATCCTTAAACCCTTCAAAATAATCATATATCTCGTTCTTAAAGGGACAATAGCTTAAAGCATTGATAGTAAAATCTCGTCTTGCGGCATCTTCGGCAAAATCGTTGGTGAATATTACTTTGGCATGTCTGCCGTTACATTCAATATCTTTCCTAAGAGTCGTGATCTCAAATTTTTCATTATTTAAAGTAGCCGTAATCGTGCCGAATTTTAAACCGGTCGGAATAGTTTTTATTTTAATTCCAGATAAAATATTTGTTACTTCACTAGGTGTCAAATTAGTAGCTATATCTATATCGTAGTTATCTTTCTCAAGTCGATCTCTTGGATAACTTGCTTCTAAAGGTAATTTGTACGTCGATCCGGTACTCGAATCCTCACGTACGTTTATGTACACTGCGATTCTGCGTTCCGTGTCTCCTTCAAATTCCTCTTTATTAGCTTTGTTATGCAAGAGATCTAGTAACGCATCACGTACGCAGCCGCCTATAAGTCTTGCTTGTCCTTTTTCATTTAAGAGACTCAAGATTTTTCTATATCCTTTTGAGGGGATTTTTAGTATTTTGTGTGTAACTTGCATTATTCGATTTTACCTAAAGTATAGGATAGTTTTTAAAAAGACTTTGATGTCATCCTAGCTAAAAGCTGGACTTTGTTATATGGCTCGTTTATGTCATTTCCGCTTGGCATTGTTGTGTGGATACTGAGTCGTCATTGCAAGCGACTGTAAGGAGCGTGGCAATCCAGAAAAATAATAAAAAAATGTTAAAAAAAACTTACAGTTTTTCCTCGCAATGACGGATAGACCTATCCACGCAACAATGCCAAGCGGAAATGACATAAAACAAAAATAGTCCGGTACTAAGATTTTACCGTATATTCCTTTTTATTGCAAAAGATAAGTATAACAGGGCTTTTTTTAGAAAAATCTTTATTAATCGTTATTAAGCTCCCGCGGCATTTAGATTTATAATTGAGATTAATATGAATTTCGGCTTTCTCACAATGATTATCTTTATTAATGACAATTTTTTGTCCGTAGTTGGTTAAAAAATATTATTCTCTAAAGGTAACGCCATATTATCTTTTTGTCCAAACCAATTAGCCCAGTAAGTTCTATATCTTTAACGCCTACACGCCACATGATTTGCATCAAATATTAATTCCGGCTTTGGGGAGTAGAACATAAATATAAAAGATATTGCCATGATTGCAAGATCAAGTAAACGCCAAGCAGTTTTCCATATACAAATCCAAAAAAGCCGAATAAAAAGAGTAATATGCTGAAATTGGTAATATAACCGAAATATCATACAGCAGCCGGTAAACTATTAAAATAGGCGGCTGATTTTATTATTATATCAATAAAGAATCCCATAAGCTTTAGGATATAGTTATCAAACCCGATCATGGTAAAAGGCAGAGATACAAAGCAAGCGGTATAAGAAAAAATGACGTTATCGGAACGACAATGAGGTTAGCTGGTACTGAGTAAGTAGCAAATATAAAGAATTGATTAATTACTATAGGTGCCGTTATGATGCTTGCTAAGAAGCTTGAATAAATATTTGAGGCTGTATAAAATTTTACTGCTCCAAAAATGCCTTTCTTTTTTCCAAGTAACCATAAATTCTTTAAGTAAAATTCATAACCGGCAACAAGCATAATACGGCGATAAAAGATAATTGGAAACTTGGATGAAAAATATATTCGGGATTTAACTATAATATTATAAAAGCCGCAATTGCAAGTGAACGAAGGGGAAAGCAAGAGCGTCCGATAATAATACCGTAAATAAAAATTGCAGCAGTAATGAAAGCTCTAGTCGCTGCTATTTGCATACCGCTTAGTTCTAAATAACCAAAGCTTCCTATTAGCGAACAATAAGCAGAGATTAATTTTATATTGAAATTATATGCCAAATAATTTGAAAGATTTAATAAAAACCTTGTAGTAAGGAAAATAATCATCACGACTAAAGATAGATGCAATCCTGAAACACAAAGCACGTGTGATATACCGCTTTGCCTCATATCCTGCATTGTTTGCCTGTTTAAACCTTTCGTCTCGCCAAGTAATAATTGCAGCTGCAAAATTTCCTTTATCTTTTCTATTAAATTATTATAAATATAGGAACGCACTCTATAAATAAAACTATCAAAATTTGTTTCATTACGTTCTATAATTTGCGGCTCAGACATCGCATAGCCGTTTGCTCCAATATCCGATATATAAGCGTAAAAACCAAAATCATAACCCCCGGGTAGTATACTATTTTGCGGCTTATAGAGCTTAGCAAGCAAAGTAATTCGGTTATTTACCCTAATTTCTTGTATATATTTTTCGGTATACTAATTTTAACTTTTTGTAAGTTACGATTAATTTTTTCTATCTTTATGCGACTTAATACTACTTATCTTTCTATAATAGTCGGTTTTATCGATTCTATTTTACCGCTAATTTTAGTGATGATAGCTTTATAAAGCATTTCGCTATGTAAATTTGTTACACGATATTTAGAGATGAATATGCCAAAAATAAAAGCAATAATCATTCAGTAAGTAAACTGTAAAAATATATTAGAATTTCTAGTAAAGGTTAATATTAAACAAATACAAAAAAATTGTTGTAAATGAAAGCTCAAAATCAAGCGAAAAATAAACAATAATACCGTAAATAAAACTAACAAAATACCAAATATTTAATATTATACTCTGTTTCCAAAGTTATTTTAAGATATTGCAGCATTTTCTATCAAAAGTTAAAAATACATTATACGTCATATCGTTATATCTGTTATATTTTTAATAATTAGAACAAAATTCTCTTGTAATTATAAGTTAAGATAAATTAACTTATATATTGCTTTTTATTAACTTATTTATTATAATATCTCTAACGTTTATGTCTATAAAATTTTAATTTAATATTGAGATATTTATAATGAATAAGTTAACAGAACAACATTTACTAAAAAAATCAAGATTTTTAAAATATTCTCTGCTTGCCTCTATTTCAGTAGGAGCAATAATTGCAATACCTTTTGAGGGTATGGCGATGAGTAAAGAAGCATTTCGTATCGACCTCGGTAATAAATTGTTGAATAACTTGTCACAATTAAACGGAAACAAAGATACGACAAATACCCCGCAGCAGATAGGAACAGTAATTGTACCGGAACCAGAAATAAACACATATACTCCATCTGAAATAAGAGAAATGAAAATATATAACAAACCTAAGGCATCTAATCCATTAAAAGATGTTCCTGTAGAGGATCATTATAAAGTGGTAGCACGTAGTAAGTCTGATGTCGGGAAAGCAAGAAAAGTACGACCAATTACTAGACGCAAAACATTTGTAGGCACTGAAAAAACAGAACAAAGTCAAAATACTTATACTCCTGAATCGACAGAACAAATGCCTCAAAAACCAGAGATTATAATAGCAGCGTCTTCGCCTACTGTTAGCCCAGCTTCAAATAGTTTTGTCACTGCACCTAATACATCAAATACTACCCTGACATCACCTGAACATTATACTACGGCATCTGGTACTCCATCATCAATACCGGCGACTCCGTATCAGCCTACTACAGATTCTAAACAAAATGATAGTTTAGGAGCTAATACACCACCAAACATAAACACAAACTCAAAGGCAGCACGAAGATTATTGTTTAGCAGTAGCGACCCGCAACAACAGGCAGTGCAATCTAGCTCACAGGTTAAATCAGAAGTTCCTCCGAAGCCGACATTTGTACCGTTGCCTATAAAAAAAAGCAGTACTGAAATTGCAGCAGGAATGGTAAGTAATATATCACGAGTTAATGAGATGATAAGAATCAAGTTAGCTGAAGTAACACAGGCTATTAAAGATACCACAGGTAAAAAAAATAAATCATTGCAGAAGTTGTATACGCAGCTAACTTCAGCACAAAAAACAATAGAAGCACTTAAGTCAAGAGCTGAGGAGATAGAAACAAAAATCAAAATAGGTAAAAATAAAAATAAAATAAAGAAACTTGAAAAAGAGTTAACAAGTAAAAACAATGAAGCAGATAGATTATTTCAGAAAATAGAAAAAATAGATATTCCAGCAAATAAAGTTTCGATAAAATCGCAGGAAACAGTTCCGGTTACAACGGCGTCAACCAAAGTTAGTGCGTTTCAAGCACAGCAAGCAAGAATTAATGAGGCTCGGCAAGGTGTATTTAATAAAAATAAATCAAGCGGAGATAAGACAAGAAAAAGTAGTGCTGGAACAGAAAGAGAAAAGAAAAAACAAGAAGCACAAAAGCAGTTATCAGAAATAAAGAAACAAGATAAAGCTAAAGAAGTAGCTGCTAGTGCGAAAAAAGAAACAAGTAGAACGGCATTACAAGCCATGCAAGATAATAAGATAGAGGAAAATCTAAAGTTATTAACTCCTGTTGTTTATAATAGTTCTACCAGTTCTACTTATAAGCAGCCGCCCATACTAGAGGATGAAGAAGGGTACTTAGTGCCAATAAAAGTTCAGCAGCAACCTTATACAGTAATGTTGCCGAGTCAAGAAATAGAGGACCCTAAAAGTATGGATTCAGGCTTGAGGAGCTTATCAAGCGGCACTTTAGGTAAAGAAACAGATGAAGATGTCGGATTTTATTCAGGTTGGGGAAATATGCCGTATACGCAAGCTGCTAATGTGAATAGTTCATTAGAAGGTGATCTAGTGTTAGGTATGCTGCAGCAGCAAATACAAGAAAATCGTTCAAAAGTATCTGGACAGCTTCCAAGTCATTCAAAAGATATTTACGAGCCTAAGGCTTCACAATACATTAATTATTTGAATAGCATACAGCCAAATCAGTCAAATCAAGCTCAAATAGATGGTGTAATAGATAGTTTAGCGACAGAAATGAGAAAATTAAGTGCGGATCAATTTAGTCAAAAATTAGGTGAGATTGCACATCTTGCCAGTATAAAGGCATATGAAGGTTTGTTCGTGAAATTATATGAAATTCAGCAAGCTAGAGTTCCGGAAACTCAAAAAATATATGAGCAAGCGGAAATATTTCAGTCTTATGCAGAGTATGAAGAGAATTCAAGAAAAAGCGGTACTCCAGTATTATCACGCTCGTCTTCAGCTAAAAGTGTAATATCATCAAATTTTGAAGAAAAATCAGCATTGTTACAAACCACAACTACAAATGAAAGCTTGAGATCTGACAAAAATTGGAAAAATCCTGCACCATATTCTTCAAGTCCAAAGCTTGACAAAAGAAGATTAGAATATTTAAATTTAGCTGGTGACGCGTTCGTTCAGAATCTAAAACAACCTGATACGTTAACTATAGAAACTCTTGGTTTAATAACGCCAACACAAAATACAACTGTTGCTAAAAGTGACTCATCGAGGAAAAATAATGTAAGTGGAAGTATTCCGGAGATACAACAACTGCAATCAGAAAAAATGCGTACCGAAACTTTAGGTGTGCAGAATGATCTAGGGCTAGATTTACATTATGCACCTCAAGAAACTTTAACTGAAGAAAGTACCTATTCAGTTTCTAGTAAGAAAAAACAAGGTAATATAATAAAGAAAGCTGTATCAAAAGTAGGGTCAATTTTGCAAACAAATAATGCAGAGAACAGAAAAAGGAAAAGAGATGGAGAAACCTCAAAGCAAAGAACAGTAGATCAAGAGGGAGGATTTGGCCACGCTTGGGGAAATAGCCATTCTATGCCGATTGCTAATATGAATAGCTTACCAAAAAATTTAGCTGTAACCCCACCTATAAATGTAGGGTCACTATATAACTCTCCGCAAGCTCAACATGTAGATGCTTCAATATATAATACTGCTCCCCCTGAGGTACTAAAAGAAGCTGAAGCTTTACTTGATAGATCACAAGGTAGACTAAATTTGGTTGATAGTACTATTAAAAAAGGTACACAGCCATTATCTAATTTATCTACTATAGATAAGTCGGTTAGTTATGAGAATTTAGCATCAGAAACAATATATAAGACAGAGCAACCTAAGCCATCTATAAGTTACAAGAATACTAGTAAACGAAAATTACCTATACCATTATTCAGAAGTGCCGAGCTTGACAAGAAATTAGAGTATTTGGATTTAGAAGATAAACTATTAAAAGTAGAGGAAGCTAGAATAGTTAAGGAAAAGCAAGCTATTGCCAAATTGGATCAGTATCAAGATCCAGAAAACCTAGAATTTAAGCGGTTAACTATAGAAGCACGAGATTTATCTTCAAAAGAATCACAATTAAAAGAAAAAAGGAAAGCCATGGAAGCAGCATTTTCTTTAAATGAAGAGTATTCAAGCACAGATGTAGCAATAGCACGTTCCTATTCAATTGGTGACATAAGCAGTTTACTTAGTGATGCAGAATCAAATCTATCCCGTTCACCTTCGGTTAGTGGCTTAGAGGATTTAAACAATTCTAATGTTATGAAATTAGGGGAATTAAAATCTAAATATGAAAAAATAGCCAATGATTATAAAGCTAAGGAATTAGAGTTAGATACTTTAAATCACGATGATCCAAAATTTAAGAAGTTAGGGCTCGAAGTATTTGAGATATCGAAAGAAAAGATTTGGTTAGAAGGGGAGATAAAGCGTCTAGATACTGAATCTAAACCTAAGGTAACTGAGAGTAAGCCGGTATTTTTATGTTCATCTTCAGTTGGTAGCATAAACAGCTTATCTAATGGTGATGATTTGAGTAGTCGTGATGTTGTAACTCCGGTAGATACTCTAACTATGGAAATTAATAAAAATTATGTAGATACCTATATAAGAGTATTAAGCAATAAAATACAAAAAATAGAAGAATTGCCTGGTTCAAGTTCTAGAAGTGAGGAACTTAATCATATTAAAGAAGCAATGGCTTATATAAGTAATCGTATACAGGATGTAGAGGAATTAGATGAAAAAATGCTTTTAGCAATAAATGCACGATTGCAAGAACATGATGAAAAAATTTCTTCGTTACTTCTAGAGAAGTATACAGGTGAAGAAGCTGCAGATACTCTTGCTCAGTCATTGTTACAAGAAATGTTAGTGTCGGATGGTAAATCAGAATCTACCTTACCTGCAGGAGATGAAGAACAAGAAAACACAGAAGTAACAGAAATAAGTAGACAATTATCTTCATTACCTGCATTTGCATCAAGTAATGAATGTGCATTAGCATTAGGCGATGGTAGCGAAGATGAAGAAAGTTATGATTCAGGGTTTGAAGAGGAAGAAGAAACAATAGGGCAATTATCCGATTCCGATTGGGGTAATCTTAAAATAACGGAAGTTGATACGGCTATTCCTCTTGAACAGGAAGCAAAAAAAGAAATGCAAACTCAAATTTCAGAAAACGCTCCTACTTTAAATCAAGCGAAAGTTATTAATACTATTGTAAATAATATGATTCGTAACAGATTAGATGTATCTATGAATATGTCTAATAATATGGTAGCAGTGGGAGCCGGTGATGAAGAAGAGTCTCATATAAAAAGAGGTTTGTGGATGCGTGGTATGTACGGCACTAATAATCATGGACGCGTTGAGAATATAACCGGTTATAGAGGTACTAACAAAGGTGCTACTATCGGGTTTGATGCTGAAATCGACAATAATATCGTAGGTATAGCTTATAGTAATGTTCATTCAGTATTTAAATTTAAAAATAGTAAAAATAAAGATAAAGAACTTATTAATAGTCATGTGGTTTCTATTTACGGACAAAAAGAATTACCGAAGAATTTTGCACTACAAGCTTTAGTATCTGCTTCTAAAAACTTTATTAAAGATAAAACAACTTATTCATATGGTGATACTAAAATTAGAAGTAATGTAAAACATCGTAATCATAGTTATAATGCGGAAGCATTACTGAATTATAATTATCTTTTGCAGAGCAAGCTCGTTATTACCCCGAATATTGGCTTAAGATACGGGAAGTCACGAGACGGGGTATATAATGAAACCGGTATTAACGTACAAGAAATAGCTCTTACAATGAAAGAGAATAACATATTGTCTGGAATTGTCGGTACTAAAGTCACAGTACCTTTAAAAAATGCTCTAAAATTTAATAATTTAGGTCTAACATTCCAAGGAGCGGTAGAACATAATTTTAAAGAGAAAACCCAAAGAATAAATAGAGTTGTTAAAATATTTGATAATACATTCAAACATGATTATCTAATACCGAAGCAACCGAAAACATCCTATAATTTAGGAACGGGTATTATAGGCAGTATCAAAAATACTATTATTTCGTTGGATTATAATTATTATCTAAATAAACATTATAGAAGTCATCAAGGTAGTGTTAAGCTTAAGGTAAACCTATAATTTTTATACTTGCAATATTTGCAAAGGTGTTGTATAAAACTTCTAACTTACTGTCATGCCGTGGTCATAGCCACGGTATGACTAATATATCTATATTGCCTACTTTAAAATTAAGGCCCCTTCGTCTAGCGGTTAGGACACCACCCTTTCACGGTGGGAACACGGGTTCGAGTCCCGTAGGGGTCACCATTCTATATTTTCCTATAATATAAGATCTTAAATAATCTAATTTAAATTCAGAATAAAAATAATAGTTGAAAAATAATAACTTTTAATTTACAATGCTTCAAAAAATTCGGTTGAAAACGTAAAGTTCAGTTCAATTAGTATTATACAATACAACTAATAAAAGCAGATGTGTTTTCTTCAAAAAATCTAGTTAACTATTCTCAAACTATAAGTGACTATCAAACAATTATAGTGTGTCTAGAAAAGCATGCCCCTTCATTTGTTCATTTAGATTTTAGTAATCTACATTTAACGCTTCCGCAGCTAGAGGAAATAGCCGCTAAAATCCAAAATAATAATTTTATCGGTAATGTAAGCTGAGGCAAGATGCCTAATACTTCTAGTGAGCTTGTACAAAAGATTGAAAGTAAAATTATCTTAAATAATCAAAACTATAAGCACCACCATACCGACTTTGTCCATGGTTTATTTAGTTTACATGCTTATATGGATTCTACGGAAAATGATATTGTAGAGTTTGCTGTAGAAAAAGAAAATAATGAAAAGGTCAAAACCTGAAATGAACAATTAAAAGACTGGAAAGTATTTAAAATATTTAACAAGCCTGAAATAGGTAGATATTACGCAGTAGCATATGTAAATGAAAAAGTAAAACAAATGGTACTTACCTATCGAGGTACTACATTTGAAAAATTAAATTTGCTCAAAACTAATTCACCGTTTAAAGCTCATTTTAAAAGTATTTTAAGTGGGCAGATAGTGGCACAGCAAGCGGCCGCATATGAAGCTACAAAGGAGATTACCAAATATGCTGAAGAGAATAATTATAATTTATCTTTCACAGGTTATTCTTTAGGTGTATGGCTCACAGAGCTTAGTTTATATTTTGCTCATAGAGATTTTCATTATCCAAAAGCAAAGGCAATCACATTCGATAGCCCGGGTTTAGCTACAGAAAATCTTCAGCCGCAGATGTATAGCCATGAAACTACCTTTGACGTAAAAAATTTAAATATAATAACTTATTTATCAGCTCCGAATTTTGTAAATGTCTGTAATCCGCATATTAATAAAGCATATAGATTATTTCCTAAAATTACTCCAAAGCATACAGGCAAGATAATAAATATATTAAATAAAACACCGCTAATTAAAAACTATGCTCCCTTGTTAGAAGGCGTATTATCATTATCCGGTTATTTACTTGATCCAATGCTAGATGCTTTTGATCCAAAAACCGGTAAACCTATAAAGTATTAGGAAGTACTAGATTGGCCTCGCATATAAAGATAATACGCTAAATAAATAAGGCACTTGATATTTATTACCTTTAGCAAGCAATCTAATATATAAAAATGCTACTGCAACGACATTTGGAAGCTTCTTAGAAGTAATCGATCAGCTTATAAGCGGTTATAAGCATTTAGAAAATAATGTAATGCCGCACAAGGTTGCCCATCAAAAGAGATCATAACCCCTGAGGGAAAATTTGAACTTTCTTACAAAGGTCATTATCGTATAAAAGAAGTAAATTTGTCTGTAGATATAGCAAATACAAATAATAAGGGCAGTAGCGATTGGTATCTAGCACAGTTGAGCAAATTGAGTATAGATAAAAAAGAAATACCAAATTTAATAAAACAAGTAATAAAAGAACTATATGAAATAAAACCTCAATATGGCAAATATTATATATTTACAAACTTACCTAAAGTTAAAGTAGATGACTTAAGAGAGCAAATTTTAAGGTTAATTGAAGTAAGTAGGGAAGCAAAGGAAGTATTAGAAGACTGCAATGCTTTTATACTCCTAATGAATCAATTAAAGTTACAGAAAATATAATTAGCAATTTACCCCCAGCAATTTACCCCCTTTGTCAACTTATAATCTGATTGTCCATAATGAAATATTACAACAAATAGAAGAAACTTTAAACGAAAAACGATTTGTAACAGTTAGTGCTTTCGCTGGAGCCGGTAAAACCACTCTAGCTATAAAATATGGATATAGACAAACACAAGCGAAAAAGAAAATAGTACGTTTTATTAACGCAGATTCTGTAAACAAAGTCCTTGAAGCATATAGACAACTTGCTAAAGAATTTACTATTTACATAATAGATGAAAAGGAAGAAAACATAATAAGATTAGTCCATGAGAGGATTGCTAATTTAAATTCAGCTATATTATTTATTTTTGATAATGTTGAAGATCATAAAGATATAGAGCCTTATCTTAACAGTATAATTAATATATTAATGATAAGGCACAAGTGATAATTACTACTAAAAATAATAATTTAAGTGATGATATAGAAAATATTATATTAGAGTCTTTTAGTAAAAAAGAAGCGATATTATATTTAAAGAAATCTCTAAAAAATAGATTAAACAAGAAAGATATTGATAAATTAGTAGAAGACTTTGGTAGTAACGATGTTGCATCACCTTATAGGCTATCTAAAGCAGTAGCATATTTAAAAGCAAATAAATTACTTAAAGTAAATGATTACATTAATTACTTTAAAAATAGCAAAGGTGATCATATAGAAACCGTTTTATTACTACAATTATTAGAAAAATCACCTTTAGCTTGGCGGATATTACAATATTCTGCAGATTTAGACCCTGATTTTATCAGTATAGAGATTTTCAAAGAATTATTTTTAATAGATGAGGAAAAGTTACAAGAACCCATAAAAAGGTTAGAAGCATTATCGATAATGAATCTAACATACCAAAATAGACAAGTCGGCTTACAATTACATAGATTAATGCAATTTATAACAAAGCAATATATAAATAAATATAAAGAACATGTGATAGATGAAAAAGAGATTTATACAAGACTAGCAGAAATCTTAGATGATTTATTTCCAATATTAACAGATGTTCCAAGTGAGGACTGGGAAAATTCTAAAATATTTTATCCCCATGTAGTAAAAATATTAAATGATGATATTGAAATTGATAAATGTAGAAAGGCAAATTTATATCAAAAAATGGGTTATTATAATGAATATATATTATGTAAATTTGAAGAATCGTTAAAATATTATAAGAAAGCTTTAAAAATCGATCAAGAATTAGTTCATCCTTCTTTTATTGCTAGCTCTCTTAATAATATCGGAGTGATTTATGAAAATTAGATAATACATACGAAGCTATAGAGTTCTATAAACAATCTTATTTAATGTACGTACAAACTTTAGGTTTAGGGCACTACAAGGCTAAAAACTTATCTAAAAAAAATTGCACCAGAATTTATAAAAAATAACGAAACTAGGGAGTTTATATTACAAAGAGGCGATTTTGAGGAAGTTACATTAGAAATTAAACAAAAGAATGTTTTAAATAAAATATATATTAATGCTGCTAAAGATAAGTGGAATAGTAAATTCTCAATCTTAGGAAATTGGGGGGTGAAAGGCTACTTAGGCGATAGATATTTAGCAAAACAACTAAGAGTTTTATCTGGACCTTAAAAATATAGAAATAGCTAAAATGTTATGTTTTGAAGCGATTTGCTTAGGAGTGCTTAACAACTCTAGTAAAAACTTCACTTGTGTAAAAGAATTTGTTAGAGCCTATCCTGAATTAACAAATAAGATAACAAACGAACATCCTGAATATTTTATTGATGGCTCGATATTACGGGTATGTGTTAATGATGAAGCAATTTTAAATAAATTGCTAGCTAGTGGTTAGTGTGGCTATGTAGCTTTACCCTCATCCTGAGGAAAATCAGATTTATCCATTAAATTTTTAGCAATGTTGCTTTCTGAAAGCCTAACTGATTGAAAATATTCGGATACAAGTTTTATCACTTCATCACAAAATTCATCTTGTAGCTCTTTACTTGCGGTTGATTTTTGGTTTTGCATTAACTGTATAGCATCAGATTTTTTATGCTCTAAAAATTCTTCAATTTCTTTAGTTTTTTCTTGAATGATTTTCTTGGTAACTTCATTACTTTCTTCTATCATTTGAGAGCGTAAAGTTTCTAATTTCTTTATTTGTGCGTTGGTGTGTTTAAAGAGCAAAGCAGCATCTTCTTTTAACTTTTCAGCTTTTAGAACTTTTTTTTGGATTTCTAAAATCTTAGCATCTAAAGAATTTAAAATGGCTTTTTTTGCCGGTCTATAAACTAAATATACAAAAATTACAAAACTAACGGCAAGCCAGAAGCTCTCATCTAGGAAATTCATTATTTTACTTTTATATTTTGTAGTAAATTCATATCTGCTTTAGTGCAAGCTATTTTTTCAATAATATTAACTGCAAGCTTTATGATTGCTGCGCTTTTATTAGTTTTAAATTGCTTAGCAGCTAAATTTATATCTTCAATGTTTTGATTTATAGCGTTTTTTAAATCTTGCTCTAGATTCTTTTTTTTAATTAAAAATTCTGATTCTAAAGAGTCTATTTTTTCTTTTTTTAGCCTATCTATTTCAGTATTTGTTTTATCTATTTCCTCGTTATAATATTTATTTAGCTTTTCTACTTCTATGGTCAATGTATCGGCTTGCGTAATATTATCTTGAATATTTGTCTGTCTATTATTAAAAATTTCTTCAGCTTTTGGAGTTATAAATTTATAAACAAAGATATACAATAAGCCGAAAGTAACGATAAGCCAAAAAATTTGTGAATAATAAGTAGCAATATCAAATTGAGGCATCTTATTTAAAAATGAATTTTAAGAAAAAATAAGTAACATAGCAATTACAAAGGAAAAAAGTCCCATTGCTTCAGCAAGACCTGCACCGATCAGAGCCATTCTTTGTAAGTTTTCTGTAGCCGAAGGGTTTCGTGCTATTGAACTAAGTAGAGAGCTAAATATGTTACTAACGCCTAAAGCTGCACCGTACATGCCGATAGCCATAAGTCCTGTACCAATAAATTTTAAAGAAACCATATCCATAAAAAACCTCACTTTTAATTAATCAAAAAATTTTATCTAATTATCTGTATAATAGGCTTTTTGCACAACGAAGCCAATAAAAAGGAATTTGCAGGAAACACGAAGCACAGAACCGCAGCGTACACAAAAGTACGTGAAGATTCGAGCATCGGATTGACATACAAATTACCTTTAGAAGCAAGTTGTGCAAAAAGCCTAGTGTAAATTAATAGCATCATTAAGATACATACAAGATAAAATAGTAAAAATATAAGCTTGAAGTATTGCAACAAAAATTTCAAACCCAATTAGTATCACCATAAGAGGGATTGGCAGAAATTTCAAGTAAATCATTAATGAAACGGTAAAACCGGCTATTACTTTTAATAAAACATGTCCCGCCATCATGTTAGCGGCAAGTCGCAGTGATAAACTAACCGGTCTTGCTAAATATGTAAATAGTTCAATTACTATCATCAACGGTGCTAACCATAAAGGAGTACCGTGTGGTAAAAAAAGGGTTAAAAAATGTAAGCCGTGTTTTACAAAACCGACTATAGTTACCATTAAAAATACTAGAATTGCCAAGGTAAAAGTAACGATAATATGACTAGTAGCAGTAAAGCTATAAGGTGTCATACCAAGTAAATTACAGAATAAAATGAAAATAAATAAACTAAAAACTAACGGAATAAATTTACGTCCTTTTACTCCTATATTCTGATTTAACATATCAGCTACAAGATTATAAACTATTTCAGCACTCACTTGTAATCTAGAAGGTACTAATTTCCGGTTATAAAAAGCTAAGTAAAAATAAGTTAGAGCTAAGATGCTAGCAAGTAACATATAGATACTCGAATTAGTAAAGCTGACGTCAAAACCGAACATTTTGATGTCTATTAATTTTTTGATATCAAATTGTGCTAAAGGGCTATAAGTCATTTCCTTACTTTTTATTAGTTACTTTTTGCCTTATAATGTTAAAGCCGGCAATCATTCCTATTATTGTAAATATAATAAGAAATAAAGGTTTAGAATTAAAAAATTTATCCGTAAATATTCCAATTACGACACCTACCATTGTACCTGAAACTAAATCTACAGCGATAGTGAACGGGCTAATTTCTTGCCGAATTTTAGGATTAGAAAACTTAGGAGTTTTTAAGTCTTTAATTCTTGCTTTGATATCTTTTAGTTTTTCCGTATTCATTAGTTTATCTCCGTCATTGCGAGAAGACGCCATAGGCGTCGACGAAGCAATCTCAGGATATTTAACGAGATTGCCACACAGTCTACGACTGCTCACAATGACGATCTAAATTACAAGCTCGTTTCATTTTTTGCTTTTTCTTTCTGCTCCTCTAAAGCTTTATCAACTGCTGTGGAAAGAGTATCTATACTATAACTTCCTGTTTGTACTCCGTTAACGAAGAAAGAAGGAGTCCCTATAAATTTGGGTGTTTTTGCTATAAAATTGGTATTAGCAATTAGTATAGCAGTAATTTTATCATTATTTAAACATTGTTTATATTCTTCCGGAGAAATACCGCCAAGTTGTCCTATATCAGTTAATAATTTTCTGTATTTATTGCTATATGCCCACTTATCTTGTTGTATTAATATGATATTATGAAGTTGTGTAAAACTATTTATATCCCCCTTGCATCGGGCTAAAATTGCAGCATCTAAATCTTGTTTAGTAGCAATAAATTCACGAACCACATATGCAATTTTGTGAGTATCAATATATTTTTTCTTAAGTTCTGGAAAAATTGTTTGGTGATAATAAGCACAATGCGGACAGGTAGGAGAAAAATACTCGACTACTATAACATTTGATTTTTTATTACCGAGAACCATATCATTATCATCAACTTTAAAAGTGACTTTAACAGGTTTTATTGCAGGATTTTTTTGTTCTTGTGAAGCCGGCGTTGATACTTCATCAGTCTGATTATTATCATTAACAGGAACTATTGATTCAGCCGTATTTTCAGAATTTGCGGCTTCCTGACTCGTTTCTTTAGAAGTTTCGTTATTTTGTAGAGTTTCGTGCTCTATTATTTGTTTTTCCTCATGGTTCTTATCTTGTGCTTTTTCTTCTGAACAGCTACTCAAAAATAATAAAAATATTAGTACAATAAAAATACTTCGCATATTTATTCCTTTAACTTATTAATATTATCTACAATAAGATCGTATCAATTTTATTTCAATAAAAATCTCTACTTTATAATAAAAGCAAAATGTGCTATGCTATAGAAAATAATAGTCTAACATTAAGTTCTTAGGCACTAAAACCACTACGGAGGAATTAATAATGGCAAATACAACACAATCCGAACAAAAATCCGAGTTTAAAATAGGGCAGAGAATTGTCTATCCTGCACATGGAGTTGGTGAAATAACAAATATAGAATATCATACTATTGCAGGTACTGAAATTAAAGTATATGTAATTTCCTTTTCGCAGGATAAAATGACATTAAAAGTGCCTGTTAGTAGAGCTGTGGTTGTTGGTCTTAGAGCGGTTGCAAGCAGAAAAGATTTAGATGTCATATATTCAACTCTTCAAGGTAAACCAAAACAAGGAAATAGAATGTGGAGTAGAAGAGCCCAAGAATATGAAGGCAAAATTAACTCAGGTAATATTGTAGCCATAGCCGAAGTATTACGGGACTTACATAAAAATGTTGATAATGATCGTTCTTACAGTGAAAGAACACTCTACGAATCAGCTTTAAATAGACTTGCAGGCGAGCTTGCTATCCTTGAAAACATCCACCCAACCGAAGCAATTAATAAGTTAGTTGAAGTATTGCGTGAAAAATTAGTAGCATAGTTATACTCGTTCAACTTGAAAAATTGGCTGTGTCGTTTTTGTAAGTCCTCGGATGCTCACGTATTAAGTATACGCTCCGCTCCTCGGCTTGTAGACTCCTTGCTCTTTTCCAGGTTGAGCTTCGTATAGCTACTCTTCATTTACTCGGATTATATTTTTATGGATTGGCTGTAGTCTACGACTACTCGCAATAACGAAAAAGCTAATCCATGCAACAAAGCAGAATTGACCACGAACATTTTAATTACTCTACTAACAGATAATTCATCCGGAATTTCTCAAGGGATGTATTAACTACATAGTCAACAAATTCTTTTAATGATTTTGGATCTGTTACTTCCTGTCCTTTATCGTCACGAGCAGTTAAAAGTTTTGAATTAATTTTTTCAAGAACGCCTTTCTTAATATCATCAATATTATGCGTACCGTCTAACATTTCTAAAATATATTTTTCATGTATCGGTATACCTACCATATCGTTAAGTCTATTAGTGACGCTAAACACGCTAGTTACATTATTAAAATGTGCTTGTTTTGCTTGGTATCTTGCAAATTCGCTAGTTTTAGGTTTTTCGGTGATAGTTGCTATAGCATGAGGTTTGGTCTCAAATATTTTGAGATAACCTTGAAAAATGAATATGATAAAATGTTGTTCTAATGCTGCTAAGAAATCTTGTAATTGATATTTACCAAGCTTTTTAAAAGCTTCTTTTGCTACTTGTTCTAAGCTTATCGGATTGCTAATATTTTCGGCATATACATATAAAATAGCTTTCATGATCGGTGAAGTGGTTGAAATAAAAGGCTCAGGTAAATTTTCGTAATAGAAGCTAACATTTTCCTGTTCGTTAGTTAAATCAACAGCTTTTTCTAGAATTACCGGTCTAATATTAAGGCTAGTAAAAAACCCTTTTAAATTATTAAATTCAATTTTTCTGTTTATAGGTATGTTTTGATGACATAATAATGTCGAGCGGAACTTTCTATTAGTGATAAAATCCATATATTGCTCAGTGCGAACAATATCATTAACGGCTTGTAGTTTTTCTGCTGCCTGAGTAGGTAAATTACCAATAAACATTGTAGTAAGCGACGCATCACCTAAGTAATTTAGATGGTTTTTTTGAGCTTTTTCTATGAATTGGTGAAAATATGTACCTGTATTAATTTCGCCTAAATATTCATGTAATACATATGAGTCCGTATATGCAGATAATAATTTTGTTTCATCTCGTAAGAAATTAGAATAAGGCGTTGTGGAGCTTTCTAATGAGTCATTGATGAACTTTAAAAGTAATCTAGCTTGCTGTAATTTATCATGGCTAGTATTAAATAGCTCTGAATGGAACATAACCATTTCACGTATTGTTCCCTGCATATTCCAGCCCGGGAGCGTATTATAGCTTACAAAAGCTATGCCGTTCGGATTTAGCAGTTTATTACAGACTTCGAGTATTTTATCTTGTACTTCTTCAGGTACCCATGAATATACGCCGTGACAAACTATGTAATCAAACTTACCGTATGACTCATCAAGGTCCAATATAGATAATGCCTTTAGTTCGGCATTTTTTATTTTCAAATCACTGATAATTTTTTTACCTAATTCTATTTGTATTTTGGATAAGTCAATACCTAGAGATTGTGATTTAGGATATGTTTCAGCAAAGTTAAGCAGATTAACACCGATTCCACAACCGAGTTCAAGTATTTTAGCAGTTTCAAGAGGTGGAGGGTTTAGCCCGAATAGCTTGCCGATAGTTCTTAAATAAGGTGAGGAGGTATAACTGAAAGTAAATGGAGAATAAGGTACTTCATCATAGGATATTTTATTAGCTTGTTTTGTCATAGTATTTACATAAATTAAAAATTAATTTTAAGCAGTTTCAAAAGATTAAGCAATATATTTATATACAAAAAACTTTAAATTTAACTAATGCTCATATAATATGTAAGTGAAGTGTAATTTTATTTTATGAAAAATAATAATAGTTATTTTGGTTTTTTAAGAGGTGCGATAAAAATCAAGAAGAATGTTGTAAATTTTTCTTGTGAATCTGATTGGGATAGTGCTCCATTGTATGGATCAGAAAATACTCTTGATGTTATTCCTGCTTTCGTAGGAATGACATAAAAGCCATGAAACAACACCGCTTTTAGCTAGGAATGACATTATTACACAAACTATAACTTAATCAATTGTGCTTTAGTTGCAAAATTTTCTATTCCCTCTAGATTGGTAGTGGTAATCCATAGTTGCATGTTTAAGCCGGTAAAAAATTCGATTAAATATTGACGTCTTTTGTCGTCTAAATGCACAAAGACCTCATCTAAAAGTAAAATCGGTGCTATTTTAGTTAGCTTTATAGCATAATTCATTTCAGCAAGGATTATTGCAATTAATATAGCTTTTTGTTCACCGGTAGAACAGAATTTGGCTAAGATATTTTTCTTTTGATGCTTTACTAAAAAGTCACTTTTATGAACTCCAAAACTAGTGCGACCAAGTAGTTTATCTTTGCTTCTTGTTTGATAAAGTTCTGCAGTAATAAAACTAACAATATTTTCTTTGCCGTTTAATATTTTTTGTTCAACAATGCCGTCGATCGATAAATCGGCTTTTGGAAATTCATTTTCAAGGTCATCTATTGCTTGCTGCATAAATTCTAAGGTTTTTAAGCGATTATTAGCAATATGGTTAGAAATATCAGCCATCTTTTCTTCAATAATTTTAAGCCAATTATCATTTCTTATATCTTCTACTAGAATTTTATTTCTCTCATGCATGTAATATTCGTATTTACTAACTAGCTCTGCATGCTTTGGATCAAAATTATAAACTATTCTATCAAGAAATTTTCTTCTATCACTGCTACCGCTTGTAAAGATTCCTTCCATGTGCAGAGTCAGCCATACCATGCTAGTGAATTTACTTAACTCATTATTGGCTATTTTACTTTCGTTATACTCAGTTATCCTTCTATTAGAACTACGTTTAAATTGGGTGGTAAATTCTGCAAGTCCTAGCTTACTTTGCAATAGAGCTTTAACTAGACAATGATCTTCTGAAGTTTTGCATATATCGGCAAGTTTTGCTGATCTCAGCCCTCTTCCTGGATAAAATAGCGATATAGCTTCTAAAATATTAGTTTTACCGCTACCGTTTTCACCTATTAAAATTATTGGTGTATTATCTGTTTTTAGTTCAAGATTTTTAAAATTACGATAATTCTCAAGACTTAAGGAATGTAGGAAGATATTTTTCATTTTATGAAAGAATAATAGTTAAATTATTGATACGTTGCATTTATACCGTCTAGAAATTGCCATAGTAGTTTTGCTCCTTTTATTGCTTCTTGATATGCTAATTTTTGTTCTTTTGAGCTTAAATTATTAATCAAATTTGCACATTCTTGTGTATGCCATTGATCAACTTTACTATGAACAATGAAAAATTGTAAAGTTCTGTAATCTGAAATTCCATAAAATTTTTGTAACCCTTGAATTTTAGAGTCAGATACTTTAGGAGTCTGACGCTCATAAGCATAAAGTGCTCCAAGACCTATAGAAAAAGATTTCTCTGTTAATTTAAAATAACCTTGAACAAGTTTTTGAGTTGAGTCTAATTTAGGTTCTGAAGTGAGTTGGTTTCTTAAGCATCCAAGTCCTTCAGCAAAACGTTTCCATAGTTCCGGGTGATTTTCTTCACCTTGTTCTTCTTCTATAAGATTACCAAGTAATATTTGTCTAGCTTGTATATCACTACATTTGGAATGTATTGCACTTATATAACGTAGGAAAGCTGCAACGTGATGATAATATTCTTTTGCGTAAATTTGTAAAGTAGAATGAGTAAGTTTTCCCATATTCCATAATTGATAAAATGGATGATTTAAGAGGTTATATTGCTCAAGATTTTTATATTAAGCTGTTCTAAAATTTATTTACTGATAACCTCTTAGTAAATTTATAAATCTGATAATTGTTTGTTTTATCTATTATTACAGAATGCCATTCTGCTAAAAGATTAAGAGGAAAAAAAGTATCTCCATCATAATTTTTATTTATTTTTGTAAGTAAAAATTCATCAATAAGATTTTGCTCTAGGAAAAAAGTCGCTATTTCTGCTCCTCCAACCATAAAAATTTTCTTATCAGTAAAAGGTTTTATTACCTGCCAAAAATCATCTAAGGATTTAATAAAAAATATATTATTATAAGATTGTAATAGTGTATTTCTTGAAAAAACAATACAAATACAATTTTTTAAAATCTTTATAAATTTTGATAAACGGATTTTCCAAAACCAATTCCAGGATCAAGAATGATATTTTTTCTATCAAATCCACATTTTTCTAATTTTGTTATTTCTTGCTCTGTCCATATATTTAAGCTAGAAAGCGGAGATTTATCAAAATCAAGACATTTTTGTTTTTGCGGTGGAACGGTTAATGAATGCATAGTAATAATTTTACAATTATAATCGGCAATTAATCGTAATGTATAATCATCTAGATTATTTTTAACCAAGTTGATACAGGAAATAGGGTATTTTTTTAAAACACGTTTAATTACTTCAGGAGTAAAACTATCAATACTGACTATAACTTCCTTAAGCTCTTCAAGAACATTATTAAGCCTTGCATATTCTTCATCTTCATTAATAATTAAAGCAGAAGGACGTGTTGATTGTGATCCAAGCTCAATTATTGTAGCCCCTTCATTTATTCAAGCGTACAAAATTTCTAACGGCATCTTCTTTATGAAAACTCAATCCTCCATCAGAAAAAGAATCAGGAGTAATGTTTAAAATACCGACAAATTGAGGATTTAAAACAAGAGAGCGTATAACTCCTTGATTTTCAATTAAATGTGCTATTTCTGCAAAGGTTTTATTGTTGTAAAAATTATTGATCGGACATGAATAACGACATTCCAAGCTTAAACCTGCAATTAGATGAATAAGAAACGGTCTGTTTAATAATTCAGGATGCGGTATCTTTAAATCAGGTAAATCTATATGGCAATTATTCCAAAGTAGGATATCTAAGTCAATAACTCTTGGAGACCATTTATCATAAGAGCTTGCTCGACCTAGTTGTTTTTCAATCTTTTTAAGCTCAATTAGAAGTTTACTAGGCGTTAAAGTACTTTTGCCCTGCACAACCATATTTAAATATGATTTATCCCAAGCTTTATCTGCATTAGGTGGTAGAATAGCTTGTGTTTCAAAAATAATAGCTTGCTTAAGCAATATAAAATCACAACTTTTTAGTAAATTTAGAGCTTTTTTAATATTTAAAAGTCTATTACCTAAATTACTGCCTATAGAAATATAAATCATAGTGTCTCCTTTCGCTGAATAAGAAAAAGAAACTCCGCCATGCACTCCTGAAACCGGTGATTTTAATTTAGTAACGGTTACGTTTAGAAAAATCTTTTCTAATTTAGATTCGATAAAATTTTGATAAATAATATCATATATTTGTGCGGCTAAATACTCGATAAGATTAAAGTGATTTTCTTGAGAAAGTTTTTGTACTAGCCGTACGATTTCTGCATAACAAACAGTATCGTTTATATTATCCGTTGCAGTAGCAAGGGGAGGAGTTGAGAGAAAGAGTTTTATGTTAATTTTTACAGGTTGAGCGTGGTGTTTTTCTTGAGTACTGCAGCCAAGATGTACCCAAGTTATTAGTTCCGAAATATTAAGTTTACATGAATAATTTAAGTTGAAAGCTTGTGATACCTAATCATAATATTGATGTTAGTTTAGTATAAGCTCTTTATAAAAAGATACAATAGTTAAATTGATATACCGCCACTTTTTTTAAAGCCGACATGAGCTTTTTCAAGTTTTTTAATAAGTTTAGGTGAATATGATTTAATGTCTTTTTCCTTGCCGCCTTCATATTTTTTAGCGAGTTTCATGCCCCCTCTGATCATATTATAGGCGAAGTTCATTAGCTTTGTTTCGCCTGCTATTCTTTTTGGGTTCATAAACATATAAATTTGGTAAACGGCAAAGCTTTTTAATAAACGTTTTAAGTCTATTCTAGCTTGTTTGGTTAAACCTTGTAATTTGTCTTTTGGGTTTGCAAGGTTTTTATTAGCATCTCTAACTATTTTAGAATGCTGATGCATTAAATAATTACTGACTTCGGCAACATTCTTGTTAATGAGCTTCTCATCCATTTTAAGCTTTAAGTTTTTAGTTTTACCTAAATACTTACGGATTAATAAGATAATCTGACTTTGCAGTTGAGTTAAATCCATAGTTTGTTCATTTAAGATAGCAAGCATTCGTTCCATCTCATACTCAAATTCTTCATTTTGGCTTAATTCTTCAAAAATTTCCTCTACCTCTTTACTTTCAAGTACAAGATCATCACTAATACCCATTAATGCATCTTTTATTTGATCAGCAATTTTTTTGGTATCTTCGGGAAATTGATTATTTGTCATAATCTAATTCATCTTTAAATATAGCTATTTTTATACTAGCACCACATTTCTGCTTGTCTATAAAAATTGTATTAAGAGATATTAAATTTTTCTGCTAAATTTTTATATTTTTCAGTTTTTTGTATAAATTTAAGTTGACTACACGGTGAAGAAATTATTGATGTTAACTCTTTAGACAAATCATATAATATTCCATAAGGTTTAGGTCTTCCTTGTTCTTCTATGAGAGCTTTCGTATTAAGACAAAATACTTTTAGTGAATCTTGCAGACTTTTTTCTGATATATCTAAATTATATTGGTTATAAAAATCACCTTGGCTTGAATATAATTCAATTATTTCTGATGCTAATTTAGCTATATCTTGCGGATTCTTTTGCTGTATTTTCTTTTTTAGTTCTGATTCTTTGAGATGTAATAATTTATTAAAAGCTTCTTTTACATAAGATATATGAGTAGTATTTTTAAAATATTCTAAAGCTTTTACATAATTTCCGCTCTTCAATTCAATCTTCCCAAGTTTTATATTTGCCTCTTTAGAACCAAGGTTAGCAGCGTTTTCATACAATCCTATTGAGTTTTTAGATAGTTTTGTTAAGCCATTAGGTGTACAGATTTGTGCTTGTTGACAATAAATTTCTGCTAATTGATGTTTATATAAGTTTTCGTTTTTATAACTATCATTAATAGATTTATGAGTTTCTTTTAGTAATTTTTCTAATAAATTATAAATAGGTAGCGCTTGATCAGGTAACACAGGCTGATGTAAAAGCTTATCATATATTACTTTATCGAAATTTTGAGATATTTCTGTAATAGATTTAGAGGCGGTAATATACTTCCAAAGAGATTTAGCTTCTTGCTTGCTGACTGAGCCTATTAGTTTTTCTAAATTACTAATGCTATTATTTATAGTTATACCTAATATATTATAAAAATTCTTAAAGTTCTTTGTTAAAAATAATTTAATATTATCTAAATTTTCAACATCAGTGTTAGAATTGTTAATATGCTGTAAAAAGTTTTTTAAGTTATATATATTATTGATTGCTTTTAAGTCTAAAACATCGTTATTTTTGATATCTTCATAAAATTTTTCAATAGTCTCATTTAATTTGTTATAAAATGAATCTTTATCTTTGCATATTGCTTAAATGATTCTAATAACTTTTCTTTTATATTATATGCTCCGAGATTACTCAATAAATCGTTAAACCATTTTGCAGAATTAAGTGTAACCAAATTTTCTTTTTCGGAAAATTTGATGTTAGATAAATATTTAAGGTAATTTAGAAGATTCTCTAAATTATTTTTTATATTTTGTTCCCATTTTTTTCTATATATGTTTTAAGCTCATTGATACTAATTGGTACTTCTTTATTAATTACATTTATAGAATTTAAAATATATGTTAAATTTTTGCCGTCGATTGTTATTTTATTATATTCATCTAGAATGATATAATTATCACTCTAATATTTAATAGATTTGTATAGTCTTTTGCTTGCTCGCTAGCTTGAGGTAATAAATAGAATCTTTTATTTTATTAATGATACTCTTTTGTTCATCGCTAAAATTACCGAGTTTTATAGTGTCATCAATAATTTTAGATATACGAGTATGATTATTGCTTGCTTGGGCTATCGGTCACTACTATAGATAAATTACCTTCATTTATATCAATATATCTCAATAATTTAGTAAATTGTTCAAATATACCTACAAGTTTTTCTAGATTGGCTTTGACAAGGGAAGAGTTAGAGTTTTTGGTTTCAATATTTTTTATTGCTAATATAAATTTAGTAGGAGTCGTACTTAGATTTTTTGTAGGAAAAATTTGTCAATAGTAGATTCAGAGGATGAATTAGCAGCATCCAAATAAGAACTGTTATATGTTAAATATTTTTCGTTTTTTATATAAAAACTATCTAAAATATTTGAACTTACTGTTAGACTTTTTTTTGAAAAGTCCCAATCTCCATACTCATTACTTTCTAATATTAATTCACTGTCTTTAAGAAAATTAGTTATGAGATTTAAATCTTCTTTCTCTTGCCCTAATATAATTATAGCTTTATTACTCCTATCAATAATAGATTCATATTTCCACTATCTTTATTAATTAAGTCGATAAAATTTTTATCCTTTAACATATCGGATATAAAATTTTCCATTTCTGCTTCCTTTATTTCTTCTTTTTTCAACATCATTATATCCCTCATATTTTCTGCTTTATTGTGTTCAATATTATTTGTTATTTCAAACGAATTTTGATTTAGAAGTGTTTGTATCGGTTGAGTTGCATTGTTGTTGTCATTTAGTATTTGAAATAAGGGGTCTTCAGAAATAGTACTATCTACTATTTCCGTATGTTCTTGTTTTTTAAATTTATCATTTAAACGTTTTACATAAACGGTATAATTGTACATAATTAATCCGTTTCTTAGTTGTTTTTTATTTAATAATCTTAACTTTAAGATTAACTAAAAATATCACAATTTAGATATTACGATATTTAATATACTGAAAGATGATTTTTATTGCATATATGATAAGAATAAGTTTTATTATAAATAAATATTAATAATTACTTAGGTTATGAGAAAAAAACCAAATGTATATTATAAAAATTTTTATAGCCCTAGCTATGATTACAGGCATAATATTTTTATGTTTATTGTATTCTTCATTAACTTCGTCTAAGCTTAAAATTGGTGCGAAAACTAGTAATATGGACAATTCGCCTAAAATTAAGTTTACTCTTATAGATCAAGAAGGAAAGAAATTGGATAGTACCCATTTGCAAGGTCATTTAAGTTTGATTTATTTTAATACTCCCTATTCCTTATATGACAATCAAGAACTAAAAAGAGTAGAAGATATTATTAAGATTTTGAAGAAAGAGAATATTTTAGTACAAGTAGTTTTTATTACTCTAGATTCTGAGCATGATACAAGTGAGGTATTAAATATTTAGAAAAAATAGATGATAATTTTATAGGTTTAACGGGGAGAGTCCAAGATATTGAACAATTAGCAGATCAATTTAAGGTCTTCTATACATCCAAAATATTTGATGTAAAAACAAACAAATATGAATTACAACATTCTAATTTTGTGTATTTAATTAGCAGTCAGGGAAAATTTTTAAAGTATTATTGCTTAGGTTTACCGAAAAATGGTTAACAGATAATCTCTAAGCATTTCCTATTTGTGATGAGAAATGTATTTCATCAATGCCTAAGTGTTTTAATGCATTATGCCATTTACTTTCAGTATTATCGGCAAAAATAAATTCTTTATTACAATCCATAACCAGCCATAGATTTTTCTCTAATTCTTCTTCAAGCTGCCCTGGTTTCCATGCTGTATAACCGACAATGAATAAGCTATTTTTAGGTCCTTTACCGAAAGCTATATCTTCTGAAATTTCTAAATTAGAGCTTACTGCTAAATCATTATGGAAATCCAATAACAAATTTTTATTATAATCACTAGAATGAAGAAAAAATCCTTTTTCATGTTCTACGGGTCCGCCAAGATATATAGGAACCATAACCGGGGTTGTTATTTCGTCATTTTTTATTTTAAAAAACGATTTTAAATCTATATGATTTACTAAGCGGTTAAATATTAATCCTATTGCTCCTTCTTCCGTGTGTGATAACATATAAATTAAGGATTTATGGTAAATGCCTTTTGTAATTACATGCGGTGTAGCAACTAGTGTTTTACCGGATAAGTTATGAAAAATTTTATCGTCCATAAATTAAACTTTAATTATATAATATATAAGATTTAAATCCAATTATTCAATAGAAGTTAACAATAATGATCACATTTTTTGATATTACTATTTTTGCTATTATTACTCTTTTCTCATTTTTTGGCTTATATCAAGGCATAATCGGGTTTGCAACTAGAATACTCGGTTTTATTACTTCTATAATGTTAGGATATTTTTTATATCCATATATTTCTGACTTAATCGGGAAATATATGGATAATGAGGTTATAAGAATAATTATTGCCGGTGTTATATCTTATGTTATTGCTTTAATTTTATGTGTTTTTATAGTTTATAAATTTCTTGCTATAATTTCATTTATGAGAAACGGTTTTATTGACAGATTCTTAGGGCTATTAGCAGGATTTGCCGTAGGTATTACTATCTCGTTAGTACTATTTTTTATAACAATGATCTTTACTTCTGAAAACTATTTTAAAAGTAAATCTTTAAAAGATTTTGTAGTAAGTAGCAAACAGAGCAAATATGGAGGAGTACTGAAAGTTTCTGTTACCACTAATTATTTAGATGAATTAAGTAAAAATATTATAGTTATAATTCCAAACGAGACTTTAAAATCTATTGAAATATTTGAAAATAAAGAACCTAAATAATTTCAAAAACTTTCTTAAGAAATCGAATGATTCTAACGATGATGAGGATGTATTTTCTCGAGAATTACAAGATGAGCTTTCTAATATAGATGATGAATAGGATGTTATTTTGACGTCATTGCGAGGAAATTACGATATTGTTGTGCGGATCTTGTCATCCCGTGGTCAAGCCACGGGATGACAACGGAAAACTGATCCACGCGGGTGATGTCTGCTCGCAATGACGATTACCTACCAAACAAACACCATAACCCCTACCTTTCATTAAACCAGCCTATTTCCCTTAAATTTCATAAATCACGACATTGTAAATAATTAATAAATATTAACTAATAGTAAATTTATTCATTAATTATTGTGTGTCGTAAATAAATAGTGTATTATGACCGATAAGTTAAGTGGTAAAATCATTAAAAGCAATAAGTTATAGGGGAAATTATAACTAATAAGAAAAAAACTTTTTTAATAAACTTTTACTAGCAACCAGTAGTATCGGGCTACTTGCAAGTATGGGAGGCTTTGTGGTGGATATTATTCCGGCGGGAAATCCATCTTCTAATATAGGTACGATGAATGATTAGAGATATAATCACAACCATTATCTTTCGCAAGATAATGACAATATTATTATCGCAGAAAATAACCATAGGGTTAATCTTTATGGTTTTAATGGGATATTTACTATTATTGAAGGCAATCCAACTACAAGAGTTAGTATTAACAATATAACTAACGTTGACAATCCGCAAACTCAAAGGGCAGTTCAAAATGTTTTAGGAGCACCTCTTGCATATGGAGTCAATAATAATGCAAAAGCAAAGCTAAAGCTTACAAGCGGTAATGGAACAGGTTCTGAGTTAACCATTACCGGTAATGATATTAGTGCCGTTGAATCTATTGAGTTTGTATTTAAAGAAAAAGTTGATATGAAACATCGCAACGGCAGTGTAATAGATACAGGGAATTTAGAGTTTATAAGTTTTGGGAAGGTAAGGGTTAATAAAGATTTTACCGGTAATATTACTACTACTAAAACTATGAGAGGAGAGGTAACTTTCATAAAGATTCCTGATATTTATGAAATCGGCTCACAAATTAAACAAGTTTCTAAAGTGACGTTTGAAGGTAATCATGAACACAAATTGCATAATGATATTCATTCTAGATAAACTAATTTTGATTCGGGGACTTATAATATTCGCACGCAGGACATTACAATTGACGGTAATGCTAACATTAACGGCTCGACATTTGATCTTAGACGTAACGTAATTCTTACCGGTGATGTAGTACTTGAAGGCAATATTACTATGAATGCTTTAGGAAAAAGCGGTATAGTTTTTCAAAATCTCCCTACGGCATTTGGTACAAATATTGTGATTAATATTAATAGAGCTCACACGGCGAATGATGTAGCCGCCCTATCAATTTTGAGGATGAGTAATAGAGATGCATTTGTTCCTAATGGATATACTTATACTGCAGCTACCGGAACTGTTGCTTTACCGCAAGGATTACAAGTACAACAAGTAGGAGTGCAAACGGCGGCACAACCGGCACATGCTCAAGCAAGAGCGGAAGCAGCGATAGTAGGAAACGTAATAGTAGCAAGAGAAACAGTAGATACGTTAGGACAGAGACAAGCACGACTACAGCAAGATATGGTAGCGGTTCCGGTGAGGGGTCAGCAACAAGTAGACAGAGAAAACTTAAGGTTAAGGCAAGCACAGAATGCACTAGCACGAATACAAGTCGAGAATCCGCAACAATTAGCAGATGCACAGCAACGATTAAATGCTGCATGTGCAGGAGCCGATATAGGGGCACAAAATTGAGCACAGCAAGCTTTATTTGATATTCGTAATGCTCCGTTTGTAGCACAGCTGGACTTAACAAATGCACAAAGAGAAGTACCAGTATAAATTGCAGTACTGCAGCGAGATGGACAAGCTAGACAAAGAGAGATACAATAACCAATTAATAATATAGCTCTAGAATTGGTTCAAGCTAGACAAGATCAAGTTGATGCAGAGACACAAGCTAACCTAGCCGGTTTAGTAGTACCGGCAGATGCACAAGCACAGCAACAAGTACAAGCTCAAGCTTAGCGTTAACGAAAGAGCTGAACAGCAAAGACTGCAAGCGGAGTATCAGCAACGTCAAGCTAACGAAATAAGAGTAGCAGAGGAATATGTTGAAAAACCTGAGTCGCAAAAATTAGCTGCGGCAATCAATAATACTATCGTTGTTCATACGGAAAATACTTTTGTAGCGGAAGCACAAAAAGAAGTGATTAGAGAAAAATCTGTACTTGTTATGCAAAATCCTGAAAAACACGCTGTAGAGCTTGCTAAGGAATTAATAAATAATAAATCTGAGCTTAAAGCAGTAGCTAATGATGATACTGTTGTAGTGAGTAAAACAAAACAAGAACAATCCTTATTATTCGTGGCAAACTTAGCTCAAGTTGCACCTGATAATGCAAAAAAAGTATTAGAGCATTTAACCGAGCAAGGAACAAGATCGGTTAGTGTAGTTACAGCTGAAGCAGTAACTACTAGTATTAATAATCACTTATCAGGCGGTACTATGATAGCCGTTGTAGCAGGTGATAAAGCAAACCCTATAATTACTAAAAAAGGATTATGGGTTGCCGGTACTTTCGGTTCAAGTAATCAAGATGCATATAAAGGTAATCCTAGCTATAAAGGCACGGTATCCGGCGGCACGATCGGCGGTGAGCTTTACATCGGGGAAAATAGTCTTGTCGGTATTGCATATAGCCGTATGAACTCTGACTTTAAGTTTAAAGGTTCAAGCACTGGTGATAAATTATCAGCAGAAAGCGATATTATTTCTCTATACGGTCAACAACAATTTAGTAATGGCCTTATATTACAAGAAATATTTTCAGCAAGTAACAGTAAAATCAACAAAAAGGACTTAAGACCGGTAGGACTTCATAGCTATAAAACGGCTAGCGGTAAATATACAAGCAAAGCTTATGGTTTTAAGGGTAATGTCGGTTATCAATTCTCTGCCATGGACGGTATAAATTTAATGCCTAATATCGGTATTAGATATAATACATATAAAGATAATGCTTATACCGAAACCGGTACAGGTGTGAATAATATGTATGTCGCTGGTAAGTCCGGTAACTTAACTACAGGGATTGCAGGCATAAAATTAACCGCTCCTAAGAGATTATCAAACGATACTCGAATAGTACCTGGACTACATGTCTCCGTAGAAAATAGATTAGCAATAAGCAACCTAAGGTGAAAGCTAGATTTATTTGGGCAGATAATTACTTTGAGAACACTACAAGTAGCAGCACACCGAAAGTCGGCTATAATGTAGGTGCAAGTTTACTTACCGCTCATAAGAATATTGAGCTACTTGCAACGTATAACTGTAATTTACGCAGCAAATATACTAGCCACCAAGGTTCATTAAAGTTAAAGATATTGTTCTAAAAATATCATTCCTGTGCGGGATACCAAATCGTCATTGCGAACAGCCGTAGGCTGCGTGGCAATCTCATGAAATAATAACAAACTCCTGAGATTGCTTCGTCAAATTACTTTGTAATTTTCCTCGCAATGACGAAAAAACAATATCCACGCAGCAATGCCTCATCGCCCTGTGAATTCCTTGCTCTTTTTGAAGTTAATCTTCGTCTACCATTCTTCATTTCACATCAGTATACTCATAATTCCCTAACCGGTTTTAGTACTAACTTTTTGTTACTAAAGATATTGATTTTAGAAAAGAAATTACTTTTTTGTTTTTTAAAATCACGTTGATAATTTTCACCGGTGACAGCATTATAGCTAGTAATTAAAGAAGGTATAACCTCGTTATAATATATTTTATAAAGGTCATGCATAGTTTCTTTGGTAGTTAAATATCCCCATTTTACGGCTTGTTGCGGTACTCTTGCTAAGGCTTCAATGCAGGCTATCGCTTCTTCAATTTCAGGGTTTTTATTTTTATACACGTCAGCTGCCGGTGATAAATTAGCTTGCATATCTTTAAACATAGCATCAATCATTAATGCCATATATTCATCGGTTTTAAATTTTCTTACAAATATTAGATTATTCCTACTGCTATAATTTAAAAGCCGAAATTTATATATAAAAATCATGAATTTTATAGCATAAACTTTTAAGCCGCTAACTTTATTTGCATTATAAAATTTAAGTTTCGTTTCATAATCTAATTGCTTTTTCATACCTGCTTTAAGGAGCTTACTCAGCAAATTATGACAATGTATTATGTCATTTTTTCTAGCAATTCGTACTTTATCGGTAGCTTTAGTACCGGAAAAATTAGCCGAATGGCGAGTTATTTGCCTGCCTTTATCATCTCTTTTTATATCGGCAAAATGCCCAAGCTCTTGGGCTGCGATAATCTGAAGTCTTGCTGCTGCAGCAAAGCCGTTGCCGTAAGTCGGATGATCTTTATTGTTTTCAGCAAAAGGATTACCGCCGCATGAAACAAAAATAGCTACGTCCTTGCCGTTAGTGCTTTGCATGCCGCTATTACCGCCTACTCGTTGCCAGCTAACCATATCCATCATATCGCCGATATTATGTGAGTAGGTAAGAAATACTTCCGTCTTATTAAGAAGAAGCCACCTTATTACGATCGGATGAGCCGACTGAACAAAAATACGTGCTAGCATTTCGGTTACTTCCTTCTTAACCGGCTGTAGCTTTTGTATTTGCTTTTTTAAATTATCGAAAATTGATTTTATTTTTTGATCTGAAGCGGAATTTCTATATAAATTTTGAAAAAGCTTGGTAGTTTCAGGGATTAAATGCGGGCTTGTTAGCTCTTCTTGACTAACCATTAAGCTTATATTAAGAGCAGGTTCGGTAAACCTTGCAAAATTGCAGCAATCATCGGTATCTATCCGTAATTTACCGGACTTAATTAATTGCATAGCCAAATGCTCATACTCTATTTCCATGTCCTGCTTATAAATAGCAGGAACACGGTCAAGAATGTGATATATGCTAGTCATTTTAAAAATTTAGTGGTTATTTTCTACATTACCTGTTGGTAGTACATCATCATTTTCGTCTATATTTAAAGGTATGAGCTCTAAGTTAAATACAAGCTCAGGTTCATTAGGTACGTGCTTCGGTTTAGGTTCTTCTTCAAATATGAGGTTTACAACAACATCTACCTTAGGGAATACTGTATCAAAGCAATCTTTAAAAAATTTATCTGACGATTTTAACTTTATTGCATCTAATGCTTTTTGTCTACCATCTTCATTTTTAATACATATGTTAATTACCTCTCTTCTAAAAAATAAATGAGGATAATTATCAAAAATTTTTGTAATTAGCTCCGGTTGTTGCTCGCTAAAATATTCGAGACATACCTTATTACCATATCTAAATATTTTATATGCTAAGAATAAGACAAAACAACCTTGTTTTTCTTCAGTAAATTTATCAGCAAAATATTTTTGATTAAGAAAATCTTCAACTCCTCTTCTGATGCCGGTTGAAGAAATCGCTATTTTTTTCAAAATTGGCTTTGAGCAATCAACCGAAAAACAAGATATCTTTATACTTCGCAGTTGTCCGCTTTTTGTTTTCTCAGTTATTATTTCAGATTCAGGTACTTGCTTTTCCATTTGCCATAAATCGTACTCTACATTGCCGGGAGTAGTTTTCTTTATATCATCCCATAATGTAATCCTTCTTTTGTAGTAGTTAAAATTTGATTTAACAACGATTTAGAACTCTTTAATATATCCTCTGCATGATGATACATATAACTAATCAAAGAAATAGCATCTTGAAACGCTAATTTTTCCATAGGATTATTATTCATTTCTTTGGTATTATTGGTATCATAACGAAAAAATTTATTTTGCATTGGCAATTTAGTCGTAAAGAAATTACTGAAATCTGTCTCATTATTTTTTTGATTTCTACACTCCTTAAATTAGCAAAAAGTAAAGCTAATCTCTGTAGATCTTGTCCTACAGGTACGGTTTTATATCAGATTGTTTATTAATCATTTTACAAAATTTAGTAAGTACATCTACTAGCTTTTTTTCTTCCTTAGAGTTAAACATATTATCACCGGCATCATGCAGAACTGCTATGTCGCCAAGATAACAAACCCATTTTATAAGAGAAGAGGCACTCACACGTTCCAAATGTCCTGCATCAGGAACTACTAGTCCACTACTTACAGCACTAGCAGCAATACATACATTGTGTAAAGCCATATTAAAACATTTATAATATTCTTCTAATTTAGGGTTAATGACTTTCAATTCTTTAGTTTAGTTGTTTATATCTGCAGTATACCCAACATTTGCAGATTGTAACATTTTTTTATGTCTGCAATTGCTTGCGCATGTCGAACTATATCGTGGTCATGTTTAGCTATTATGCTTATTAATGCATTTAATGTTTGACTCACTTCTATTATATCATGCGAATCTTTATTATTAAACGAAGTTAATTGACTACTATCTCTCGATAACATCGGTGAATTAGTAGTTTTATTAAGTTCTGGAGTTATTTGACTGAGAATTTCCTGAAATTCTTCCTCATTCTCTGGACAAGATATGTATTTGTTAAGTACAGTACCAGCTTCGCTTAATTTTCCTGCTTTATAAAAAGCTTTTCCTAATAAAACATCAGTATCTTTAGGTTTAGATGTATATAGAGTTGCTTGTCGTAATGAAGCTACTGCCTTAAGGTAAAGGTCTGTTTGTTCAACATTATTATACTCTCTCCAACACAAGTAAATGATGCCTTCATAATAATAGATATGTAGAAAACCTTTATATTGTTTAATTAAGGTAAATATATTAAGTGCTTCTTTATATTCATTTTTACTTAAAAGTTCTCTTCCTTTAGAGATTAATTGGTTTACGATCTCTTTCATATTCTAATCTATTATTAGTTAATTGTTTAAATCATATTATGGCCGCCGTTGATAGAAATAGTCTCACCTGTTATAAATCCAGCATTTTCATCAACTAAAAATGCCACGGCTCTAGCTATTTCTTCCGGCTGTCCTAGTCTTTTTTTGGGGATACTATTAACGATTTTAACAAGCACGTCTTCGGGTACTGCTCCTACCATTTCGGTTGCAATATACCCTGGAGCTATACAATTAACGGTGATATTTTTAGAAGCAGTTTCACGAGCAAGGGCCTTAGTAAAGCCGATAATTCCGGCTTTAGCAGCAGAGTAATTAATCTGCCCAACCTGCCTTGCTTGAGCATTAATTGAACTGATATTTACTCTACGACCGTAATCTTGGTTTCGCATCTGCTCTATTACGCTACTAGACATATTAAAGCAAGAATTGAGATTAACGTTAATCACATCATTCCAATCTTGATGACTCATTCTATGTAGCATTTTATCTTTGGTAATACCAGCATTATTTACAAGAATACTTACCGGTTTTTTAAACTCCTCTTCAATTTCTTTTGCTGCTTTTCTACATTCTTCAAAATCCGCAACATTTCAGCGTTTGGTGTTTATACCGTATTTTTCTTCCATTTCTTTAGCAGCGTCGTAATTGCTGAAAAAATTAGCAACTACCGTAAGACCCTTATTTTTTAATTCTAAAGCGGTAGCTTTACCTATTCCTCTAGTACCGCCTATTACAATTGCAAGTTCTGACATTATTTCTCCATACCTATATTTTGACTTTTATTAAATTTAACCGGTGGGGTTATACTTGGTTTAAGCTGTGACACCGATTTAGTTAACGGTTTAACAACTTTCCTATCACTGCGTATTGCGATAGATTCTCTAGGGTGATTTTTTCATATTCTGCATCTATCTTTTTATCCATCTTTTTTTTGTCTTCAATTTTATTAGTTTTAGCAGTTAATGCCATTATAGCGGCAAGTGTTTCTTTTCTACTTTTTGGAATGATTCTTTTATTTTCTTTTTTAGTGCCGTAACAACCTATTGTTGTACCGCCTATAAATACTACCTGCTTGCTAAGCAATATGACAGTTTTTAAGTAATTGTTTATCGGTGTCTGTTCTTTTTATACCGGTATATTTTGATACTGCTTGAGATATTTTATTATGTTCATTAAGCCCTTCTCTATCTTTATCGCTGACACACATTGTTAATATTTCTTCCTGAGGTAAATTTATTAAACTAGTGGTTTTAGTTTCTTGTTTATTTTGTCTTATTTTCGCTGTTAAATTACTTAAGACATCTGATATATTTAGATTAATATTTTCTTTATCAAAAGATATAAAAGGAAGTTTTGTCTCGAAAGATACTCTAAAAAGAATATCTGCTTGCTCAATATTTTTTCTTAATGTTACAGCTTTTTTTAATATTTCTTTTTCCTGATCCGTTAAATTTGCATTGTTAATTATTTCTGCTGCATTTCTTTTAGGTTTATTTATCCTAAAGAAACGTTCAAATTTGCTTCTAGGTTTAATATGTGCTTTTAATTCATCAATTCTTTTTTCAGTCGGTAAATTTTCTGCTATTTTGTTTAAAGTATCACTCACTCCTGCAAAGTTATTTGTTACTCCTATAAGCCTAAATAAATTAAGAGGAGTATTAGTATTTTTCCCACCGACATTTTCCATAGATTTTTTTGTCTGATCAACAATTGTGGGGTCATTGCCAGCTCCATAGGACCTGAGTTTAATGTATTAGTTGAAGAGTAACGCCGTCTTCAAGCCATTCTTGGGCTTGGCGTGCATTTAAGTCGGTAATTTTTTGTTTAGAATCTATATCATTTGAAATCGAGGCTAATGTACCTGCATGTTTAGATGTAAGCAATGTTTCAAAATTTTTACCGTCTTTATCGGTTATTGCCCCAATTTTCTCAAAGGCGTTTTTCATGCCAATAATTTGTCGTAACTGGGTTGGGATAACATGCCTACCGTTTTAAATTGTATCAGTATACTAATCAACAAGCTTCCTCTCCCATTCAGGCATTACATTATACCAGTTTTTACTGTCTCTATTTTGATATTCTTGCTTTTGTTCTTCTGTTAAGCCTTTAAAAGCTACTTCCGCTTCGACTACAATATGCTCTTTTCCCTCATCATTGATGACTTTTGACAAAGTTACTATATTACAATGCTCATCATTGAAATTTTGAAAATCTTTAGCAACATTTAATTTTTTATGAGCATTTTTAATACCATTTTTTCCTAGCAATTCAGCAACACTGTCAATTTCAGCTTGCATATTTTTTGAGATGTTTTCTTGTGATTTTTCCATATTCAAAGCATTAAAGCTATTAATAAATTTTACTGCTGCTTTATTTAATTTCAGCACAAGCTCAGGTTTATTTTCGCCCTTTGCTATGTCTATCGCTCTTCTGATAGCATTTAAATATTGCATTTCAAAAGCTTTAGTGCCTAAAACAATTTTTTCATTGGGATTGTTACGACCGTTACGTATTAATATTGGAGTTTCACCGTTTGTCCCTTCAATTTTAGTAAGCTTTATACCGGTTTTCTCATAACGTAAAATTGCTAAACCCTGTAATGCCTCGGTAAAGCTGCCTTTTTCAACAGCTTCTTTAATTTTAGCTCTATTTGTTTCTAAAGGAACACCTACTTCGGGTGTGGTTAAAAATTCTTTTGTATGATTTAATAAAAACTCCTTATCGTTATAAAATTCTATATGTAGTTGTGCATCTCTTGTTATTTTAATTAAAAATTATTATATAAAAATAGTCTAGTTAAAAATATTTAACTTTATTAATTAAAATATGTTATTTATATGAATATTGATAAATTTACTGCACATGCTAAATCAGTGATAGCTAGTAGCCAATCACTTGCTGCTAAAAATGATCATCAGCAAATATTACCTTTGCATTTATTATCTAGTCTTTTAAGTGAAGAAACAGGTATAATTCAAACCCTTATTAATAATACCGGCAGTAATATAAACTTATTAAAAGATCAAGTTCAGCTAGAATTAAATAAAGTCCCAAAAGTTCAGGTTGAGGGAGGGGGACAAGTTTATTCTTCTGCTGAAGCTCTTAAAGTTTTAGAAAAAGCTAGTAGCATTGCTAAAGACAGTGGGGATAGCTTTGTAACCATAGAGCGTATATTTGAAGCATTAACTTATGATAATACTATAGCCGGTAAAATTTTAACGAATAATGGAATTAATAATAAAAAAATAGCAACAGCTATTTTACAGCTTCGTAAAGGCAAAAAAGCAGATACCGAATCGGCAGAAAATAGTTACAATGCTTTAAAGAAATACGGCAGAGACGTAACAGAGCTTGCCGAAAGCGGTAAGCTTGACCCGATAATCGGGCGTGATGAAGAAATAAGAAGAACGGTGCAGGTACTATCACGACGTATGAAAAATAATCCTGTATTGATCGGCGAACCTGGAGTCGGTAAAACTGCTATAATAGAGGGGCTTGCACAACGAATATTTAGTAAGGACGTACCTGAATCGCTTATTAATTGCCGTATTATTGAGCTTGATATGGGAGCTTTAATAGCGGGAGCTAAATATCGAGGCGAATTTGAAGAGCGTCTTAAAGCAGTGCTTAGCGAAATCAAAGAATCAAGCGGTGAAATTATTTTATTTATCGATGAATTGCATCTATTAGTCGGTACGGGAAAAACCGACGGTGCTATGGATGCCTCGAATTTACTAAAGCCGATGCTTGCTCGTGGTGAGCTGCATTGTATCGGTGCTACTACTCTGGATGAATATCGTAAATATATCGAGAAAGATGCGGCACTTGCTCGTCGTTTTCAGCCTGTTTACGTGAGTGAGCCGACGGTTGAGGATACTATATCAATACTTAGAGGAATTAAAGAAAAATATGAGCTGCATCATGCAGTGCGAATTTCCGATAGTGCGATAGTTGCAGCAGCGACGTTATCAAACCGTTATATTACCGATCGTTATTTACCTGATAAAGCTATTGATTTGATTGATGAAGCTTGTAGCCGTATGAAAATAGAGCTATCAAGTAAACCAGAAGAGCTTGATGAGTTGGACCGTCGTATTATTCAGATAAAAATAGAGCTTGCAGCACTTAAAAAAGAAAATGATGAGCATTCTAAAAAGAAAATAGAGCATTTAACTACAGAATTAGAAAAATTAGAGTCTAAATCCTATGATATGGGAGCTAAATGGCAAGCTGAAAAGTCTAAACTACAGCAAACACAAAAGCTCAAAGAAGAACTAGACCGTAGTCGAAACGAGCTTGAACGTGCCGAACGTGATGCTAATCTCGCTAAAGCTAGTGAGCTAAAATACGGAATTATACCTGAGATTGTGAAAAAGATTCAGGAAGCCGAAAGTATGGATAATAAAGGGCTGTTAAAAGAAATTGTATCGGAAAGCGATATAGCAAGTATTATCTCTCGTATTACTGGTATTCCAATTGATACGATGCTATCAAGTGAACGTGAGCGTCTGCTTGTGATGGAGCAGAAATTACGAGAATCGGTAATAGGGCAGGATGAGGCAATTAAAGGTGTTAGTGATGCGGTAAGAAGATCACGTGCAGGGATTCAAGATATTAACCGCCCGCTTGGTTCGTTCTTATTCTTAGGACCGACCGGAGTTGGTAAAACCGAGCTTACCAAAGCCTTAGCTGGTTTTCTTTTTGATGACCGTAATGCAATACTTCGTATAGATATGTCGGAATATATGGAGAAGCACGCTATTTCTCGCCTGATAGGAGCTCCTCCCGGCTATATCGGATATGATCAAGGTGGGGTGTTGACGGAGGCAGTAAGACGCCGTCCTTATCAGGTAATATTATTTGATGAGGTTGAAAAAGCCCATCCCGACATATTTAATATTATGCTGCAAATACTTGATGAGGGAAGATTAACAGATAGTCAAGGTATAACGGTTGATTTTAAGAATACTATAATAGTTTTAACATCTAATTTAGGTGCTGAGATACTCGTTAATCAGAAAGAGGACGAAGATACATATAAAGTAAAGGATGAGGTTATGGAATATGTAAGAGCAGTATTTAAACCTGAGTTTTTAAACAGACTAGACGAGATTATATTATTCCATCGCCTAAATCGTAATAATATTCATGATATAGTTAAGATACAGCTTGAAAGCTTAAAGAAAATTTTACTAGCACAAAATATTATTCTTGAATTTGATGAATCTGCCTTAAATTATTTAGCCGAAAAAGGTTATGATCCAAGCTTTGGAGCAAGACCCTTAAAACGCCTTATCCAGCGGGAAATACAAAATAATTTAGCCAAAATGATTTTAGCAGGAGAAATAAGTAGCGGTAAAACCGTTAAAATAAATGCAAAGGATAAAGAATTGAAGGTAACAATGAGTTGATTAATTTTTTCCGAATAACGAATTATCGCATAATCCACTATTCTTGTTAAAGGCACTGTCTAATAATTATTGATTTTGTCATTGCGGGCTATTAAAAGATTTGTTGCATGGCTCAAAAAACGCGTTTGATGTCATTCCCGCTTCCACAGGAATGACACAAAACGAGCAATGCAACAAGACCACAACTAAAAGGAGTATGGTCATCTAGAAAAAGTAATAAAAAAATTCTATAAATTAGTTTAATAATATTCAATTTCAGCTAATGTTATATTTTCAGTACCTGATAATTTATAATAATCACTACTAGTAGAGTTAGGAATTTGTAAGTCAAATAATAGTGCTTTTTCTTCTTTATACGGATCAACTAAGTAAGAATTTGTAATATCTGTAACTATTGGAGATAAATAGGTTATTGTTTCAATAAGCTTATCAATAGCATTCTGTCCGTCTTTTAATATTTTATCGACTAGTTTTTTATCTTTATAAAAAGTATTTACGGCCCCTATTAAGGTTGTTGATATCTCATATATAATAACACCGTTTTTAATTATATTGGTTATATTAGAGTCTAATTTTGCTGTTTTAGAAAAAATTACAGAAATAACAGTAGGATATTTATTAAATACATTAGGTAGTTCTAAAAAAGTATTTACGGCTGAATAGGCAGAATTGGCTGCTTCTGAAAAACAATTAAATGCTTTGTATATGTTTTCATAATTGCTATCGCTCATAAACTTACCTCTTTTTTATATATGTAATTGTCATGTTTCATGGTAATTACATATCATACTACTAAATTAAGAAGTGTCAATATTAAAAAATTATATTTCTTCTTGGAGGATATCAGTAAATAAATTTTAATTACTAATATCCTCTAAACTCCACCTAGCTTTTGGACAGAAATTCAAAGGAGTAAATAACTTATTATTGTAACGCTCAAGTCCTGCATATGCAATCATTGCAGCATTATCGGTGCATAAGTGGATAGGTGGATAAATAAGCCGATAACCATATGTTTTAGCACAACTACTTAATATTTCTTGTAAATATTTATTAGCAGCGACACCGCCGGCAATAACTATATTCTTCTTATTAAAATTATTTGTTATTTGTTCATATGCTCTAATAGCATCTTGTACCTTACTACTTAGAATTTCTCCTATAGTAAATTGAAAACTTGCCGCTATATCATTGATTACAGTGTCATTAATTTCCTTTAAATTCATTATTAAAGTACGCACGGCAGTTTTAAGCCCTGAAAAGGACATATTGCAATTACCGCTGTTAATTATAGGTTTTGGAAATTTATATTTATGAGGATCGCCAAGTTTTGCTCTTTTCTCAATTTCAGGTCCTCCGGGAAAAGCTAAGTTTAGCATTTTGGCTACCTTGTCAAAGGCTTCGCCTACGGCATCATCTATAGTAGATCCTAGTATTTTATATTTTCCGAGACCTAAAACGGCTACAAATTGGCAATGTCCGCCCGAAGCTAACAAGAGTAAATAAGGATAAGGAATATTATCGGTTAGTCTTGCGGTTAAGGCATGACCTTCTAAATGATTAATTGCAATAAAGGGTTTTTTTAAAGCACTGCTTAGCGATCTTGCAAACATTGAGCCAACTATAACACCGCCGATTAAACCTGGACCAGAAGTTGCGGCAATTGTACTAATGTCCGTTAATTTAGTGTTGCTTTCTTTTAAAACATTTTTTAATGCTTTATCTAGATGCGATAAGTGAGAACGTGCAGCAATTTCAGGTACTACCCCTCCAAAAACTGCATGTTCTGTATTTTGTGAAATGATTATATTAGATAAGATTTCTCGATTTTCGGTGATTATAGAAACAGCTGTATCATCACAGCTTGATTCTATACCTAAAATTTTTATCATTCAAATTGAAACTAATTAGAGGCATTGTTAAGTAAAAAATGATAGTTTGCGTCATTGTGAGAAGGTGTTGCCCACATGGATACCGATATCTATCTTTATTTAATAATGTCTAATTAGATACCTTTAAGGTATTTAATTGATTATACAGCTTATAAATAGATTGTTCGGCATCAATAATTTTTTTATTAACTATTTTTAATAGTTTTTCCGACGGTTTTTCTGTTATTTGCGTTGCAGAACTTACTTGCTCCGCTAAATTTTTAAGTGATTCTTGTATTTCTACAAAAGATTTTTTAAATTGTTCTTTAATAGCAATAGATGATTCTTCAAGCTCTTTAATTTTTAAGCATAGATTCTCTAATAAATGATCTATTTTAGTTTGCATTAAAGTCAATTTTTGCTTTTGTTTTTCACTAAGATAGCTTAAAGTTTCTTGCATTTTTGCCTGTATACGTACTTTTGTAGTACGTTCAAGTTCTGAAGCTAAACCGATTTTACTCATTAAAAATATTATCCATTTGTGAACGTCAAAATGATACCATTTTGCACCGTTACGATAATCTGAAGGAAAAGCATGATGGTAATTATGCCAATTTTCACCGAGTAAGAATAATGCCATCCACCAAATATCTCCGGCAGTGCCTTTGTAATATTTTTTACTACCGGCAAAGTGGCATAAAGAATTAACGCAGAAGGTTGCTTGCTGCTGTAGGAATCTACCGAGCCCCATAAATAAAAATCCTGCATATGCCGATTGTATAGTACCGCCGACTAAGTAACCGATAAATAAAGGCACGACAATATTCATAAAAGCTGCTATTTGCCAATAATATTTTAGCTGCCATTTTAATAAATTGTTTTTCCCGTGCTTAGCCCAAGTAATGCGATCAATAGACTTATAGCTACCGCTTCCGACTAGCATCCATCCTATATGAGACCACATAAAGCCTAAAAATTTATTATCAAATTTTAAAGGAGTATGCGGATCTTGGTCTTGATCCGTATATCTATGATGTTTATAATGATTTGATGCCCAAGATAAAGCTGGTCCTTGTAATGTTCCTGCAGACAGCATAATTAAGACAAACTCGGCATATTTATTTATTTTATAGGCATTATGAGACCATAACCTATGCAAACCGATCCCAACGGTAATATTATTAATATAATAACTAGCAATTATAAAAATAACTTCAGTTAGCCCTATTCCATAATCAAACGAATATTTAACTACAAGAGATATAATAAAAATAGGATAAAATATTAAAGCAAATAAAGCAGGCTTATTTAGTTTATTTAACATAAAATTTACAGTTTTTAGTTATAAAATATATAAATCGGCAACGAATAAAAAGATATTTAACATACTTAATGCATAAATACAAAGAAAATTTTGACAATAAAATTCTAGTTATCCTTATTTAGACAATAACCGATAAAACGAACGGTTGTAATAATTAAATTGTCTTTCCCTAAGGCCTCTCTAATCCTATTTATATGAACATCTATGAGACGTCCATTAAAGGTCTCTTCATTTTCCCATAAATATTTTATTATTTCTTGACGCGAAAATACTTCATTTGGAACCTGAAAAAAAAGTCGTAAAATTTTAAACTCAGTAGGACCTAGACAAATATTCAGTCCGTCTTTGTATACTTTTTCAGTATTTAAATCAATATTTAGATTCTTAAATTTAATAATATTATCTTGTACAACTGACTTGGCACGTCTCAATAAGCTCTTTAAAAGTACCTACTATTTGCTCAGATAAGAAGGGCTTATAAAAAAATAGCACGTTATCCTCTATTTCTGTTAAATTTAATTGTTTGTTTGATAATCAAAATATTATAGGCGTTTTAGAAAATTTATTAATTTTTCTAACGTTATTTATTGTTATTAAAGGATTTTCTTGTAATTCTGCACTAATAATCATGATAGCAAGCGGCTGACTAAAAAAATAAGTTAATGCTTTTTCTAGAGTTGAAGCCCTCATTATATTAAATCCTGCTCTCTATATATCATTACTTAAAGAAATATTAACACTTTTTTATTTTTTTCTTCTATAATTAAAACTTCAGGTAATAGCTTATCAAACACTGAATTAATCTTTATTAATATTTAGTAAATAATTAAAAATTTTTGTAATAATTTTCTAATTTATTAGGGTTTATAGCAAACTTTTTATAAAAAGAAACAAAGAAATAATAATTTTTTAAAGATAATACTTGAATTTAATAGTTTTAGTTGCTATAAATAGCTTTATTTTAAAGTTTGTTTGTTGGAGATTCTTATATATCATGAGCTTTTATGAATCAGTTTTTATTATACGCCAAGACGTATCATTAAACGATATAGATAAAATCGTTGATGATTTTGCTAAAATTATTAAAGATAATAATGGCACTATCATAAAAAAAGAATATTGGGGGTTAAGAACTTTAGCTTACAAAATCGGTAATAACAAAAAAGGACATTATTATTTTTTAGGTCTAGATGTTACTGGTAATGTAAAAGAAGAGCTAGAAAGAAAAATGAAGCTTAACGAAAATATCATTAGATTTCTTACAATTCAAGCAGATTCAATTAGTAGTGAACCTTCACCGATATTAAAAAATCAAAGTACAGAGAATACTCCAGTAATTGACGTAACGATTAATAATTAAATTTGTAAGAATTAAGGTTAAAGAATGTCAAAAAGTAATAATGCTAGTGAAATAGCTGCTCGCAAGGTAGGAGATAAAACTGCTAAAAAAGTATTTTTTAGAAGACGTAAAGGATGCCCTCTTTCTGTGCCTAATGCACCTGTTATTGATTATAAAAATCCTGAGCTTTTAATAAAATTTGTCTCTGAAGGCGGTAGAATGTTACCAAGCAGGATCACAAATGTTTGTGCAAAGAAACAAAGAAAGCTAAATAATGCTATTAAAATTGCAAGAATTTTAGCGTTATTACCTTTTGTATTTCAAGCTAAATAAAGGCATAATACATGGAAATTATATTAATAAAACCCGTAAGAAAATTAGGTAAAATTGGCGACATACTCAAAGTAGCAGACGGGTTTGGTCGTAATTATCTTTTACCGCAAAAATTAGCTATTAGGGCTACTGAGCCTAATAAAGAACTAATAGTTAAACAAAAACACGAATTTGAAGCAAAAGATAAGCAAATAAGAGAAGAAATAGAAAAAATTAATGCTCTTATTAAAGATCAAAAATTAGTTTTTATCCGTCAAACATCAGATGACGGTAAACTTTTCGGTTCGGTTACTAATAAAGAAATAGCCGATAAATTATCTGAAAATGCATCTTATAATATTTCTCATTCAAATATTATTCTTGATAAACAAATTAAATTTACCGGAATTTATACAGTTGAAATAAGACTCCATGCAGAGCTTAATGCTATAGTTACGGTTATTGTTGCAAGATCAGAATCAGAAGCACAAGATTATTTACGCGAACAAAAGACTGAAACTTCAGAAGATTTAGCTGAGTCAGCATAAATTTTCTTTATCATCTAATTGTGTGGTTTTTTGTTACCATTGCAAAAGCAGAGCATTGTTGTATGGATTGAGAAACTTGCTCGATGTCATTCCCGCGTAGGCGGGCATCCAGCATAAAGCGAGCTTTTAATTTCAAAAATTTGCTGTATTTATACTTTTTTTCTGGATTCCTGCTTTCGCAGGAATGACATAAGAGCCATGCAACAACGTCCCGCCTACGCGGAAATGACATACTACTACGTTTGACCACAATATCCAAACACTTTACAATACTAACATTTTTCAACCATGCTATATGAAAAATTTGAGTATAATATCAATAATCTAATAGGTAATTTTGGCTTATCTAAAATATCGATTGCAGTATCTGGTGGGAGCGATTCGGTAGCACTTCTTTATCTTGCTAATATTTGGGCAGAAAAAAATAATATAGAATTATTTGTTATATCGGTTGATCATAACTTACGGGAACAGTCGAAGCAAGAGACCCATTATATCCAAAATATCAGTAATAGTCTAAATCGCAAGCATTATAGTTTATCTTTTGATCATCAAAATAATTTTTCCAATTTACAAGAAAGAGCAAGAGAAGGACGCTATGATTTGATGACAAATCTATGTCTAGAACTCGATATATTAGTACTTTTAACTGCTCACCATGAAGATGATTACGTAGAAAATTTTTGTTTAAGATTAGAGCGTAATAGCGGTATATTTGGACTTAGTAGCAGTAATATCAATTGGTATAATAATATACAAATAATTAGACCGCTATATAATATTCCAAAAAGTGAATTAGTAGAATATTTAGTCATTCATAATATAAAATGGTTTGAAGATGAGTCAAATTCATCTGATAAATATAGACGAAATGTTATTAGGCAAAAATTAGCTAAAGGTGCAGATTATATTAGACATCTTTCCAAACCAGCTTATAGAGAGAAATTTAAAGGAGACACGGAACGTAGCACCGCAGCGTACACAAGCGTAGGTAAGGAGGCATTGTTGCGTGGATCAATTTTACCTCTAGAAGCGAAGTTTGGAAAGATGTCTAAAACCGCAATAATCTCACAACAACTTAAAACCAACAAACTTATAGAAAACGAGTTTAAGCCTGAATTAATATCGGCGATAGCTGAAGCAGTCAAGATTTTTGAATATGGCTTTGCTTTTCTTGATTTAGTTAAATTTGATAAGTTTTCAAATGAGGTGAAAGTGCAAATAATTAATTTTTTACTGATAATAATTAGTGGACAATCTAGAGCAGCTCGTTTTTATTCGGTAGAACCTATTTTGAAATTAATTACTCAAGACGTAAACTTTAAGAATACACTTCATGGCTGTATAATTAAGCGTATACAAAACGAGTTACTTATATACAGGGAATTCGGCAAAAAATTACCTGAGAGTAAAATATTACTAGATAAATTCGTTATTTGGGATAATAGATTTTGTATCACAAAAAATCAAGAAACTCCAAATTGTTTTGTAACTCATCTATCGTTAGAAGATTATAAAATAATAAAGAAACAATTAGATTTAGAACCTTTGAAAAATCTATCCTGCAAAAACCACAATGCAGTTTTATTGACCTTACCTATCATTAAAATACTTGAAAAAGTTATAGCAATACCACATATATCATATTATGATAATGACATGTGGAACTTTGAAGTATCTTTTGCTCCAAATTTTGTATCTCGTTTCACCCATTTTTGCTAACACCGGTATTTAAGAGGTTATCTGTAAATAAATTTTAACTACTAATTAAAATTTATTTACAGACCTATTATACCAATAAAAATTTTTATTAGGTTTTATATCGATGAATAATCAAGGTAGAAGTATTTTAGCTTGGGCAGCACTTTTTATTTTTGTAATATTACTTTTTAATGTGTTCCAATCTGACAGTTTACTTGGCGGAAGAAATAATATAACTTTCTCGGATTTTTTAACACGAGTTGATGAAAAGACCGTTAATTCGGTAAAAATTCAGGGTAGAGTAATTGAAGGCATTTCAAATGACGGCTCTACTTTTAACACTTATGCTCCTGATTATCCTGATTTAGTAAATCGTCTTACTAGCAATGACGTTAATATTGAAGTAGTGCCTCTTGAAACAAGGATGAATACCTTTTTAGGCTTTTTAATTTCTTGGTTTCCTATGCTTTTATTGATAGGTGTTTGGGTTTTTTTCATGCGTCAAATGCATGGAGGTGGGAAAGCCATGGGGTTTGGAAAATCTAAAGCTAGGTTGCTATCAGATAAAGGACCAAAAATTACCTTTAAAGATGTAGCAGGTATCGATGAAGCAAAAGAAGAATTAACTGAAATAGTAGATTTTTTAAGAGATCCAAGCAAGTTCCAAAAGCTTGGCGGTAAAATACCGAAAGGCTGCTTACTTATAGGTCCTCCCGGAACCGGTAAGACACTTCTTGCTAAAGCAATTGCAGGTGAGGCTAATGTTCCGTTTTTTAGCATATCCGGCTCTGATTTTGTTGAAATGTTTGTAGGTGTCGGTGCAAGCCGTGTGCGTGACATGTTTGAACAGGGTAAACGTAATGCTCCTTGTATTATCTTTATCGATGAAATTGATGCGGTAGGTCGCCATAGAGGTATCGGTATGGGTGGCGGCAATGATGAACGTGAGCAAACCTTAAACCAAATGTTAGTCGAAATGGATGGATTTGAAGCAAACGAGGGAGTTGTGATCATTGCAGCTACAAACCGTCCTGATGTTCTTGATCGTGCATTACTGCGTCCCGGTAGGTTTGATCGTCAAATTGCCGTTGCAAACCCTGATATAAACGGTCGTGAGCAAATTCTAAAAGTACATTTAAAGAAAATTAAATATAATAGTACGGTACTAGCACGAATTATTGCTCGTGGTACCCCGGGCTTTTCCGGTGCTGAACTTGCTAACTTAGTTAATGAAGCTGCTCTTATTGCTGCAAGGCTTGGTAAGAAAGAAGTAGATATGCACGACATGGAAGAGGCAAAAGATAAGGTGCTGATGGGAGTTGCACGTCGCTCTATTGCAATGTCGGAGAAAGAAAAAAGGTTGACTGCATATCATGAAGGAGGACATGCATTAGTAGGACTTTATTGTCCTGCAGCATCACCCATTCATAAGGCTACGATTATACCGCGTGGTAATGCTCTTGGGATGGTGCAAAGACTTCCTGAAACTGATGAATATTCTCAGAATCGTGAACAGATGGAATCATCTATAGCAGTTTATATGGCAGGAAGAGTAGCGGAGGAAATTATTTTCGGTAGAAATAAAGTTACCTCAGGAGCTTCGTCGGATATAAAAGGTGCAACTAATATTGCAAGAGCGATGGTTACAAAAGCAGGTTTAAGTGATTTAATAGGACCGATATTTCACGGTTCAAGTGGTGACGATATGTATGATAGACAACCTAATAATGAAACCTCGGAAGCTACTGCAGAGTTAATTGATGCTGAAGTTAAAAGAATTATTACGCAAGGATATGAATTTGCAAAAGATATTTTAACAAAACATATAGATCAACTTCATACCCTAGCAAATGCTTTAATTGAATATGAGACATTGTCTGGTCAGCAAATTAAAAATTTACTTAGCGGTAGAGCTTTAGATTCAGAAGAGGAGAATAAATTTCCTTTTAATGATTCATCTACTATAAAAATAGATAAAGAAAAATCACCTGAGAAAACAAAAACAACTAAAGCTAAAAAAGAAAATTCCGCTTCCTAAGTTTAGTAGTATAATTTATGTATAAATTTATAGATTTATTTTGTGGTATCGGTGGTTTTAGAAAAGTCTTGGAAATAAAGGGTCTTGAATGTGTTTTTTCTTCTGATATAGACAAAGGAGATGTAGACTCTTGTATGAAATAATCAGAATAGCACAATATCACAAACCCTATATATTATTACTTGAGAATGTTAAAAATATTCTGAATATTAATAATGGCAGCGTAATTGAAACTATAGACCAAAAATTAGATGAGATTGGCTATAAAGTATATAGAAATGTGTTAAGTGCTTCATTATTTGGAGTACCGCAAACAAAGAGAAAGAGTTTATTTTGTTTGTTTACGAAAAGACTTTAGCAGTGAATATACACTCAAATATGTAAAACCGGAAGAGTCTTATGAAAGGATTTTTCTTAATAATATTTTAGAACAGGATGTTGATAAAAACTTATATATTAATAGAGATGATGTTATTTTAGATAAAACACCGGTTGAAAAGCAATTAAAGTCAATTAGGATTGGTCAAGTTAATAAAGGCGGTTAAGGTGAGAGGATTTACAGCCCTTTCGGTCATTCACTTTATCAGCTTTTGGTGGCGGTGCTAGAACCGGTCTTTATTATATAAATGATAAGATAGGAAGACTAGCAATCAATGAATGTAAATATTTAAGGGGTTTCCCTCAAGATCATTATGTTGCAGATGGATTAAAGGGTTATAGGCAATTCAGTAATTCCACAAATAATAGCAAGTATATATGACTCAATAAGAGCAGTTTAATGGATAATGGAATATACTCGATCAACTTCAAAAATTGGCTACGTCGTTCTACAAGTACTGCGGTATTCACGTATTAAGTATACGCTGCGTTCCTCGTCTTGTGAACTCCTGGCTCTTTTTGAAGTTGATCTTCGTATATGGATTGCTAACTATAAATATCGTCATTGTGAGTAGGCATTGTTGTGTGGACCAGTAAATGCTCTTGATGTCATTCCTGCTTCTGCGGGAATGACATCGGTATCCACGCTGGCAATACCTTGTGAGTAACTGTAAGTAGCATGGCAACCTAGAGACATTAATGTCATCCACGTAACAGGTATGAAAGATTGTGAATTAGCTAATTATTTTGTATAGTTCTAAAAACAAATTTTAAGAGAGTACTTAAATGGCAGAGTTAAGGTTACCGCCAAATTCAGTAGTAAAAAAAGGTAGAGAGCATAAAGAACAAGAGGAAATGCTTAAACCTAGAAAGATAAAAATTTATAGGTATAACCCTGATCTTGATGAGAATCCTACTATCGATAGTTTTGAGATAGATTTAAGCAAAACCGGACCGATGGTTTTAGATGCTTTAATTAAAATCAAAAATGAAATCGATTCTACTTTAACTTTTAGGCGTTCTTGTCGGGAAGGAATTTGCGGTAGTTGTGCAATGAATATTGACGGTACAAATACTTTAGCATGCATAAAACCAATAGAAGATATATCAGGCGATATCAAAATCTATCCGCTTCCTTATATGAAAGTAGTGAAAGATTTAGTGCCTGATATGTCGCATTTTTATGCACAATACGAATCTATAGAACCTTGGCTCAAAACCGATAGCCCTACCCCTTCAAACTCTGAAAGGTTACAGTCGATTAAAGACCGAGAAAAGCTTGATGGTTTATATGAGTGTATATTATGTGCTTGCTGTTCTACTTCTTGTCCTAGCTATTGGTGGAACGGTGATAAATATTTGGGTCCTGCGATTTTACTACAAGCATATAGATGGATTGCCGATTCAAGAGATGATAATACCGGTGAACGTCTTGAAGCTTTAGAAGACCCATTTAAGCTTTACCGTTGTCATACGATTATGAACTGTACTAAGACATGCCCGAAAGGCTTAAATCCTGCTAAAGCTATAGGTAAAATAAAAAGTTTAATTGCAGAACGTCACGGTGTGTGATTCTTAATTAATTATTTTTAAAAATGATAAAATAATGAAAAAAGCAATTATTTTCTGTTGGCTATTTCTTAGTTCGATATCTTGTGCTTTTGCTGTTGATTGTAATAATACCATGACACAAGGTGACATGAATTATTGTGTCGCTGCAGAATATAAGAAAGTTGATAAGAAACTAAATCAAATATACCAAGAAATATTAAAACATATTTCAGACAAACAAGAACAAGTTAATTTACTTAAAAAATCCCAAAATTTATGGATTAAGTACCGAGATGCTGATTGTGAATTTCGAAGTTTTGGGGTTTATGGCGGTTCCACATATCCAATGATACTGTTT